>JADYZL010000500.1 GCA_020853155.1 Bryobacterales bacterium | reverse complement strand
AGAGCCAGTTGCACGCGGTTTGCACCGTGCGCCACGTGCGGGAGGTGCGCGTCTTCTCCCGGCGCGCGGAGAACCGGCTGCGCTTCGTGGAGGAATTCCGGGAATATGACGCAGGTGATGTGAAGTCTGTGAAGACCCCGGAAGAGGCCGTCGAAGGAGCCGATATCGTGATCACCGCCACCTATTCGCACGACCCGGTGGTGGCGGATTCGGCGTTTGAGAACGGCGTCCACATCAATGCGATGGGCTCCAATGCGCCGGATCGGCGGGAATTGAGCACCGAAACCATTCGCCGCGCCAACCGGATCGCTCTCGATTCGCGGGAGCAAGCGGAACGGGAGGCGGGGGACCTCCTGCTCGCCTACGGCGGCGCCGATTGGCCCGCGGAGCAGGTGTGCGAACTTTCCGAATTACTCACCGGCAAGCGGGCGGGGCGGACCTCGCCGGATGACCTTACAATATTCAAGTCGCTCGGAATGGGCATCGAGGACGTAGCCGTGGCCGGATGGATCTACGAACGGGCAATCGTCAACGGGATTGGGAGCCGCGTCACCCATACGCACATCTGAGACAGAAGGCGGGGCAGGGGCTGGCTATTCCGGCGCGAACATCTGCGAATCCGTGTTTTCGCTCCAGGCGCTCACTTTCAGCCTGCGGCACACCCAGCACAACGGCTCATTCGAAATCGGAGCCACTTCCGAGCCGCAAATCGTACACCGTGCAGCCGGGGACTTCTTCGCTGCGCGAGCGGGGGAAGGCTTGGGGTTCTTTGATTTCGGAACTGCGCTATCGGTCGGTTTCTGCATTACGACATTCCAATGGATCCGTTTCTCCGGCGATGTACTCCCGCGGCACGCTAGAGGCGGATCTCCCCGTGGCATCGCTCCCACAATCGGTTCCCTGGGCGAGCCGGCCACGCGGATCCGGGGGGAACCGGCCCCGAAGCCGATTGCCACGAGGCCGTTCAGTAGATTGGCTTATCTTTATCGTACCGGACGTTTCGGGATTCAGAAACAGTCGAGAGACGGGTAGCGCGAAATTGGCAAGGATGAAGCTTCGTGGGAGGGTCGTTACGCGGCGCGACGGGCGCCGATGACGAATCCGGCATCCAAAGAAGTGCTGCAGCGGGGGCACTTTTGTCCAGGCTTGGACTTGGCCCTCTTCCCAGCGACGAGCAGCGTGGCATTCACCGTTCTTGTGCAGAACGGACAATAGACCTCACCCTCAACCTCCTGGATGATCTGCTTCTTTTCGACTGGTTGTTCCAAAGTCGAGATCATCGTGGTTTACCTCCATGCGAATGGACGATTCTGGATCGTCCAGGGTTCAGGAATCTTGCACGGGAGTGCAGAATTCCGCTTGCAGTTTTCCACGGCATCGGAAACTGCCGCGGTGTCGCTCGCGGCGCACGTGCGGCCGGAGGCTTGCTATCGCAATCGACGCCGGTTTGCCAGGCGCGCGGCGTTGCAAACCGGAATCAAAATAGAAACGGGGAGCTTAGGAAAGATCGGCTCACGGCATCGATTCCAAGGCTCAGCGCGAACACGAATGGATCGGATTCCAAACGGTCTTCGCGCGTTCGATACTTCCAATGAGCCCAAGAACTCGTCGGGCGCTCTCGGCGACATCCCGTGTCAACGCGGAGCAATTCCAGACAAACCTTTCAGATTGTAGCGCAGTTTTCTCAAATTGCAACTACTTTTTTTAATACGTTGTGTAGAAAAGGGATGGCGCCCCGTCGGCCCGGCTTGCAAACCGCCCGCCACGCCCCGGCGGAGATCCTCGGGAGAGTACAATAAATCCTTTTGGAGAGGAGCGTACCGTTGACAGTAACCTCATTTCTGTTTCCGGGCCAGGGATCGCAAGTGGTCGGTATGGCGCGTACTTTGGTGGAGAACTTTGCTCCCGCGCGCGATCTTTTTGCCGAAGCGGACGACGCGCTGGGTTTCGGGCTTACGCAATTGGTCCTCGAAGGGCCGCTGGAGACGCTTACGCTTACCGAGAATACCCAGCCCGCGATTCTCACCGCTTCCTTGGCTGCCTATCGCTTTCTGGAAGCGGAGGGGCTGAAGCCGGATTTTGTTGCCGGGCACAGCCTGGGGGAATATAGTGCGGTCGTGGCGGCTGGAGGCCTCACGTTCGCGGATGCCCTGCGCACGGTGCGGAACCGGGGCCGCTATATGCAGGAAGCGGTTCCAGCGGGCAAGGGGGCGATGGCGGCGATCCTGAAGCTGCCGATTGATCGGATCGAATCCATTTGCCAGCAGGCCGCTCAGGGCGAGGTGGTGAGCGTCGCAAATGAGAACTCCCCGGACCAAACCGTGATCGCCGGAGACCGGGCCGCCGTCGAAAGAGCCGGGGAACTCGCCAGAGCCGCTGGCGCCAAGCGCGTGGTCATGCTTCCGGTAAGCGCCCCGTTCCACTGCGCCATGATGACCCCGGCGCAGGATCGCCTGGCGGCAGACCTGGAGACGCTGGATTTCAGCGATTTGCGAGTCCCCCTGGTGAATAACGTGGATGCCGCGATTGTGCAGGAAGCAACGGAGGTGAAGGCCGGGCTGGTGGAGCAGGTTCCCAACCGCGTTCGCTGGGTAGAGAGTATGTTCCGCCTTGTCGACGAAGGCGTGGAGCAGTTCATTGAAGTGGGGCCGGGCGCCGTGCTCAGCGGCCTTCTTCGCAATATCGATCCCGCGCGCAAGTGCTTGAAATTCGGCGAACTTACCGACTGGGAAAAAGTGCGCGGCGAGCTTTCTCGATAGACTGAGAGTTCCGGTGCCGGGCCCACCGGCAAAACGGGAAGGAGTTTGTCATGAACTGGATCGCTACGATTGCATTTGCGATTGCGGGGCTTCTTGCCGTCACGGCCATCGAAGGCCAGGAGGCTTCGCGGAGCGCATATTCGCGGGACCCTCGCGGATGGACCGACCTGATGCCCAAACCGGGGCTGCCCGGTTGGACCAAGGTTCCGATTCCCGCATCCGGCAAACTGGAACCGAAGGAGCAATGGGCCGTTCGCGACGGGCTGTTAATCATAGATGGCTCCGGCGGGCACGAGTGGCTGCGCTACGACGGAAAACGATACAAGAATTTCATCTTGCATGCCGAATGGCGCTTCCGGAAGCTGGAGGGCGCTCCTCCGTATAACGGCGGGCTCTACTTCTGGGCGAACGCCAACGGGAGCCAATTCTACCAGGCCCAGACCGGGCTTGCCGGTGGATGGCTTTTCGGAGATTTCCCGAAAGCGGGTGAGCGTAATCGAACCAATCTGCGAGAACAAATGACCGGCAACCGCATGGCCCCCGTGGGAGAGTGGAACACGTTCGAGGTCAAAGCAACAACGCAGGCAGTGGAACTTTGGGTGAACGGCGGGGTACAGAGCCGCTGGGAGAGACCTCCCGTAACTGAGGGGTTCCTGGGCATCGAAGCCGAGGGCTTCTACATGGAGTTTCACCGGTTGGCCGTCAAGGAACTCCCTTAGAGCCAAGCAACGGAAAGCCTGGCAATAAAAAAAGCCGCATCCGGGTCCCGTCCGGCGCGGCTTGAAGGAATCGCGATTTGCGATCAATGTGTTTGGCTTAGGTGGGTCAATAACTTATCGGGATCGAAAGCGTCCAGTTCTCGTGCCTCAACGGCTGGTTTGCGTCTGCCTCGCAAGTTCCGTGTCGCGCGCAGGCTTTCAGGAACCGAGATAGCCGGCGGTCGTGGTTGCAATGCTTGTCCAAACGGCGCCCGCATTACCACCAAACCCGCCTACCCCCGCCAATGCTGCAAGGACAATGAGCGCCAGCAGCATTGCATACTCGACAAGGTCCTGACCAGATTCGTCTCTTAAGAAAGCTCTCAATTTTTCCATACGATCCTCTCGGAACCCGGTGATCTCTTGGAAGCCGGTGAAATCCGCAGTTGTGAGTGGGTCGCCACTTCGACGACAAAGAAAAGGATTCCTTGTTGCCGGGAGCAGCCCAATCACCCGTACGCCTGGTACTAGCATGGAGGTAATCCGTGCTCGTGTCAAGATGCGAATTTACACATGGTTCTCGTAAGTTAGCCATTCCTCGGAAGGTACTAGCGATTATCTTTAGTCGGATCGACGGCAAATTTGAGTTGATATGATATTGAAATATCACGTAAACTCCCGATAATGTTTGATCGCTTACGAGGTGGTGACTGCGTTTAGTCCAGTTTCTCGGGATTTTCAGCAATTCTGCGGGAGAATTGTGGCCTGCCACGAAGGCCGAGGGGTTCAGGTGTACGTCCAGGTAAGACCACTGAACGAAGTGCGGGAATTATCCTCGGCGATAGATCTGGATGGCGGGAAGTGGTACCGGTTCGTCCCGGCTCCCACTGCGTGGCGCTTGGAGACTGGCAAGCGAACACCACGCTCCTGCGTCTGTGCCAGATTGCGTGGAGATCGTGAAGGTGCGCGCGTATGACGTTCTGAGCTGCTTGGAGGTGGAGCATGCGCTCCTCGTGCGGTCCGACGAATCCGGGAAGCCCCGGCGCGAGGAGAGGGGAAGCGGCAGCCATGTGACGGTGCGCTTGCCTGAATGTGGGCGGGAACGCTGCGAATGCAAAACGGCCCTTGGCATCGCCAAGGGCCGTTTTGCATTCGTTCTTGAATCGCAGAGCAGCGTTAGGCCTTGGGAGCCATGAAGCGCCGGCGCCCGATCATCCCGAGTGCGAGTACACCCAAGCCGACCATGGCAAACGAGGCCGGTTCCGGAACTTCGTTCGTGTCGGGCTCGTAGGTGTAGGTCACCGTCATCTGTCCACCCATGCGGGTGTCGATGTTCGTCGCGCAGTTTCCGCTGCCGCAGCTGGTGAACAGGTTCGACTGCGCATTCACGACGTAGGCGACCGTTCCGCCTCCAATGAATGCGGAAAGGTTGCCAGGGTTGAACAAATTGGACAGGTCGTATTCCTGGAGCGAAGCGATGGTGACTGTGCCGCCGTTGGCCGCAACGCTATTGAAAGTTTGTCCAGCTGTGAACGCACCCGTTGCGGACTGCGTGTGGTTGACGCCCTCACCTGTGATCGTGATGTCGGTGGTGCCGTACAAATAGGAAAGTGTTGCGGCGGTGGAACCGTTGTTCACCATCGATCCGGAACGGTTGATTTGCGTGTCGACCGTGATGGCGACACCAGTTAGCGTGCCGAGTCCGGAATTGAACTGCGGCAGCAGGATATTAGAAATGTAAGACGTCTTATCACCGGGATCATAGCCGCCGGACGACGTCACGGGTCCCAGCGTGATCGTTGCGGCTTGCAACCCGATCCCAGCCAGAAGAGTTGCTAGAAGGAGCCTCATTTAAACCTCCAAAATTCACGCGTGCCCGAAAGACTAGAGACTAGTTGCCCAGGTTTAGCGCTCCTCTAGAGTCTAAGGTTTAGACGTAATGAGAGTCAAGTACTTTTGGTACTTAAAACTAGGGCAAATACTCTATTCCCGATCAGGATTTACAGTCGTAGCCAATTCGGCGCTTAACGATAGATTCAAAACGATTTACACATGCAATTCTTGAAATCCGGGTCCGCTGATGGGCTCAGGCTACTCGGAAGCACGCGGACAGATGGAGAATCGTACTAGTCAGTGGTACTATGCGGACGCTATCCGCGTTCCGTGATCACGCGCGGTCTGCGCAATGGGGCAGACGGTGTCGTATCCGGAGCGGGCGCCTGCAGGGATGGGCGAGGTTCGGAAGGATTGGAGGGAAGCTGGAGCACGGGCAACGGGGACACCGGTTCGGGAACGTCGTGCAAGGGGTTTTCCGCCGAATCCGCCTCCACCAGTTCGAACTCGATGACGGATTCCTTCGGCATCACGATTTCTGGATTTGGCCGAAGTTGGTTGCGAATGCCCAGCGCTCGAATGTCGATCTCATTGGGGGCCTTTTCTGGCGGCGTGGCGTCATCGCGCTTTGCATTCCGCGGTGTGTAGGGTAGCGCGTGCAACGGAATCGACTGGTTGCCCACATGCAACGCACGGATCTCAATCACGAGGCTTCCCGGATTTCTTGTGGACGAGGGGCGGGCTCTTGCGATCACCCCTTCGACAAGAGAACCAGCGGGCACATGCTCCCCGGAACGGGTCTGTAACGCATGCTCCGTAAGGAACAGCACGGATTCGCCCGCACGTGCGTTCCCGCTGGACACTCTCGCGGTGGTCCGAACTCGCAAGATGCGGCTTTGCGGGTTCGATTTCGTTGCCGGGACGGGCAACTCGAACTGGCCGCCGGGCATCTCAAGACGGTTGCCGCCACGCTCCGGTCCAGCGAAAAGCCCTGCCACCCTGGCGGAAGAAGAACTGGACGATGGGGGAGGGTCCGCCGGATGGTGGCCCAGCCATAAGCCCACGGCAAAGGCGCCAAAGACCAGAAACGCCCCGGCTAGGTATCCCTTATGGCCGCGCGGCAGCCGCGAAATGCCGGTTTCCGGTTTCGTACGGCCGGCGGAAGCGGTTATTTCGCACTGTGGGTCATCGAATTGCATCTTGCGGGCCACCGTGTACGCCTTCTCTTTGCACGATGAAAGCCAACTTCTAAGCGATTCAAAACAAATCGATATTTCGTTCACCGATCATGGCCGACCGCGCAGAAATCTCCGGTCTGAAACGACGGATCGGTCACTTTTACAAATTCGTCTCGCGAACTGCGGAAGTGTGATCCTCCTCCTGGACCGGTATCCGGAATGGCAATGAGACGCAGAATCGGCGTGAATCGTTTCGTGCTCCAACAGGAGAATCAACGAAACGCGCGAAGCAACCGTGGATCCGGTCCCAACTGAAGCCGTTGCAATGGATGTCGTCGTTCTCCTGGGGCGACTGGGTGCAATGGCGCGATTCAGGAGGAGGGTTTCCGAATGCGGGGAAGCCCTGCTATTCTGCAAAACGTGATTCGCAGTGCCCACCTCGAAGACATTCCTGCAATTCTGGATCTGATCCACGCTCACAGCGACCATTTGTTGGAACGAAGCCGGGAAGAAGTGGAAGCGTTGTTGCCCACATTCTGGGTAGCGGAGCTGGATGGCGAAGTGGTGGGCTGCTGCTGCCTGGAGGTGTATAGCCGGAAGATCGCGGAGGTGCGAAGCCTGGTTGTAAAGGAGGGGGCGCGGCGGCGAGGGCTGGGGAGAGGCTTGGTGCTCGAAGCCGTCGCGGAAGCGCGAAGACGTCAAATCGCGGAAATTCTCACCGTGACGGCGGAACTGGAGTTCTTTGAAAGCGTGAATTTCCATACCTGCCTGAACGAGAAGTACGCTCTCTTTTGGAGCGATGGTACTTCCAACGCCGGCCACGGAGCCCGCCCGCTGGAGGGCCAATCTCCCCCGTCGAAAATCCCTTAGCTCAAAATCAGGTATTCCCGCTCTGTTATCCACCCTCTAAAGCGTCGATGAGCCTCTTAAGAAGATCTGTTGTCGTGCTCAACGCCCCGTTGGGGAAATCCCCTGGTTCCGGAATGAGCGCAGGCAGAGATATGCGCAGCCGTTGCGGCCGGGGAGAACATGGGCCAAGCCGAAGTGAACACGTTGTGGAAAGGTTCGATGGAGACCGGCGCCCTATCACTGCCGACGGAGTTCAGCTACCTTGCGCGCCAGCCCATTTTCGATGCGTCCCTCCGGGTGCTGGGCTATGAACTGCTCTACCGGGGCGGCCTTGAATCCCAAGCCCGCTTTGCCGACGCGACGTTTGCCACATTGAGCGTGATCTCGAGCACCTTTTTCCTGCTGGGGCGGGAGACGGTGGGCGGCTCCAGGATGCTTTTCCTCAATGTGGGGTCGGAGGTGCTTGACGACGAGCGAGTGACCCTGCTGCCGCCCAGACAACTGGTGCTGGAGATTCTCGAGGATGTCGCCCGCGACGAAGCGCTCATTCAGCATTGCGGCAGCCTGCGAAACGCCGGCTTCTCGCTGGCGCTCGACGACATCGTATGTGTCTCGCAGTTAGAGCCGCTTCGCAATAGCGTCGACTTCGCGAAAGTAGATTTTCTGGGTCTCGATTCCGCGCAACGGGCGGAAGTCTGCGGCGCCGCCAATGCGTGGCGTGTGCCGGTGATCGCGGAAAAGGTGGAAACCTACGAAGACTTTCAGGAAGCGAAGCAGCTCGGCTGCCAGTTCTTTCAGGGCTACTTTTTCGCGAAACCGAATCTGCTGCGAGCACAGCGGTTGAAGGGTTCGCGAAGTCATCATTTAATGGTTTTGGCCGAAGTGAGTGCGGCGGAAGTAGATTTTGAACGCCTGGAGAAGCTCATGCGGCAGGATCTCTCGCTCTCCTGGCTCTTCTTTCGCTTTCTGAACTCGGCCCAGTTCTCCTGGACGTCGGAAGTTCGCTCGCTGCGCCACGCATTCGCGCTCCTTGGCGCCGAGAACCTGAAAAAATGGGTTCTTCTCGCGGTCGTGCCTTTTCTGGCGGCCAACAAGCCTCATGAACTGGTGGTGGAGTCGCTGCTGCGGGCGCGGTTTTGTGAGCTGCTGGCGGAATCCTCCAGGCTTTATTCCCGCGCGGCGGATCTCTTTCTGGTGGGGCTTTTTTCCGTGCTCGATGCGGTGCTGGACAAACCCCTGCGTGAGATTCTGCAATCCCTTGAACTGCCGCCGGATGTGCGTGAGGTTCTGCTTCTTGAAGAGGGCGCCAACCCCTGGATGCGTGACACCGCCTATTTGGTGCGGCATTATGCTTCCCTCGAAGCCGAAGAGTTGGAAACCCTGTGTGCGCGCCTCGGAATTGTGCCAAACATCGCGGCCAGTTGCTACTTTGAGGCCGATCTCTTCGCCCGCCGCGTCTTTCAGATGACCCATTGACCCCAGATGCCCCACCACCCCAAATGACCCATCGGGTGGAGTCTTCTTCGCTTTGTTTCAATGGAAGGCATCCGTTTCTTTCAACGTAGCGCAGGCGCCCCTCCCTTCTTTTATAAGACCGGGCTTCGCGAGGCGCCGCGTTGAGGCGTGCCGGAAGATCGCGCCCATCCGGGGCGAGTGAAGGAGAACAAATATGTACTGCCATCAAGTGGACTACCAGATCATTGGAGACGACCTGCAACTGGTTGAGATCGAACTCGACCCGGGAGAAACGGTGGTGGCCGAAGCGGGCACCATGAACTACATGGACGATTTCATCACCTTTGAGACCAAGATGGGCGATGGCTCGAACCCAAACGCGGGCCTGATGGACAAACTCCTGCAAGTCGGCAAACGGATGCTCACCAAAGAGTCCATCTTTATGACCCACTTCACCAATCGTGGGCAGGGCAAGCGGCGAGTCGCTTTCGCTGCTCCCTTTCCCGGAAAAATCATCCCGGTAGACATGGGACAAATCGGCTACGAGTTGATTTGCCAGAAGGATTCCTTCCTTTGCGCAGCCTTGGGCACCCAAATCAGCATCGCGTTTGCGCAGCGCTTCGGCGCGGGGTTGTTCGGGGGGGAGGGCTTCATCCTCCAAAAACTGCGTGGGGATGGGATGGCGATGATCCAGGCGGGTGGAACCGTGATTCGCAAAGAACTGCGGGGAGAGACGATTCGTGTCGATACCGGGTGCATCGTTGCCTTCACTCCCTCCATTTCCTATAGCATCCAACGCGCGGGCAATCTGAAATCGATGGTCTTTGGAGGGGAGGGGCTATTCCTGGCGACGCTCAGCGGCGTCGGCGTGATCTACCTGCAAAGCATGCCTTTCTCACGGTTGGCGGATCGCATCCTGGCAAATGCTCCATCCGCTGGCGGAAAGCGTACTGGTGAGGGCTCCGTGCTGGGTGGATTTGCGAATCTCTTCGAGCAATAGCCACCGCGTTCCCGGTCAAGGATTCTCGCTTCGGGAAGCACTCCTCCAATTGGCTGGCACGGGCCGGCGCTGCCGAAGCCCAGATAGAGACCCCTGGAGAGGAGACCATTCCTCATTCCGGAAACTGGTAGACTAGCGGGGTGCGATTTTGCCGAATTCATCGGACGTTTACCATCACCGGCGTTCTCGCGCTCACTCTATTAGGGCGTGCCTGGGCCTCGGGGGCGGGCTCGGCCCACGTCCAGGTCGCCCCCACGGTGACGGGCACGTCGGCAAGGATCGCACTGCCCGGCGCGTTGAGCGCCATCGATCCAGCATCCTGCAGCTTAGCCGTTCAGGCGGATTCGCTTGCCGATGGCCGCAGGGAAGCAGTGGAATCGTTTTTAGAGAAGCACTCGTGCGAAATTTCGGATCTCGCCCACGATTTTGTTTTAGCCGCTGAACTGAACAAGATCGACTACCGCTTGCTCCCCGTGCTGGCGGTGCTTGAGACGGGTTGCGGACGGGCTTCACGGAATCACAATCTGTTTGGATGGGCGAACGGGCGCAAACCCTTCGCTTCGTTCCGGCAAAGCATTCACTTCGTCGCGCAACGGCTTCGAATCGCGCCCCATTATTACGGGAAGACCGTTGCGCAAAAGTTGAAGGTGTATAACCGCCGCATCGCATACCAGCGAAAAGTGCTACGGATGATGGATACAATGCCGGAGCCGGGCAGCGACCTTCTGGTGGCGGAAGACTCGCCGGATGCAGGCGGCCTGGAGTAGGGCGCGCCGAGGCCGGACGAGCCGGGAGATCTCCAGGTTCCTCCGGTCCTACGGAGCCCTGCGGCGATGCAGGAGTTCGGCTGTAACGAGAATGGAAACGAACGTGAATAGTAAGAGTGGCAGGCGCAACGGATAGTCCACCATCGCAAGTATCAGGAACGCCGGCACGCCGAGAAGTGCTGGATTCTGTCCAGCAACCCAGAGGCTGCGGCCGAACACGGCGGTCAGCGCGAGCAAGGTGATTACGCCGCCTTCCGCGGCAATTTCCAGCCAATCGCTGTGAGCGTGGTTGACGGGTACCCCCGTGTCGTTTGTCTGGAACTGGGGGTAGACGTCGGGCCATGTGCCGAAGCCCCAACCGAGCAATGGCCGCTCCTGAATCATGCGCAATGAGGCCTGCCAATAGTCCACGCGGCCTTCCAGCAAAGAGGTGTTGTGCTGCATGCGCCAGGAGAGCACGCCGGAATCGGCGAGAACGGCGCCGAGCAGGACCGTTAACAGGATGGCGGCCATCGGGACGAACTTGCGCTTTCCGCGTAACCGGAGCGAGGCCAGGACAAAGAAGGCTCCCAGCGTAATCGCCAACAGAACAATGCCGCTCCGCGAAGCGGAACTCACAACGCCCGCGATCCCCACCACAACCCCCGCCGCGGCTCCCCAGTGTGGAGTTGGCCCGCAGAAAGCACGCCGGCAAAGCACCGGTAACACCAATACGGCAAACGCCGCAAAATGATTCCGATAGATGAATGGCCACCAAGCCGCCGTGCCCTCGGCGCTGCTTGATTGAATCAAACGGAGCGAGCCCGAGATCAGAGAAACCAACAGGAACGCGCTGGCTGCGACCGGTGTCCATTTCTGCGACGCGGTGGCCGTCAGTGCCGGATACGCGCTGGCAACGAGAGGGATCAGCAATAGGCCACCGGCAAAGAAGTGCAGGTGCCGCAGCGTGTCGAAACGGGATTCCGTCGTTCCTAGGAGAATCTGGATTGCCGCGAGGGTCATAGACAAGCCAAGCCACGCCGAAAGGGGGCCGGCAACCCGCCATGCATGAAACGCAATTGAGGCTTCGCCCTTCCACCACAACCGGAACAGTAACCCCATGCCGATCATTTCCACGCAAAACCAGGGCAAATACCGGGAGTCAAAGCCGGTAGGAATCACGATGAGGGCCAACAATACCAGCAATCCGAACGCCCAGAAGGAGCCGGTGGAGAGAGCTTCGCTGCCAACGGCGCATGCGTGGAATCGCGCCGTCACGCGACTTCCCAGGCATCGAGACCCGCCTCGCCGGTTTCTGTCTGCAACGCGGCGGCAGGAACGCCGTTCCGCATGGCCAAAAGAGATTCAATTCCCGCCGATTCGCCGGATCTCGCGCTGGAAACCGGATGGCTGGTGGCAGGCGTGTAGTCGGGCACAATGCCGCGCAGAAGGGTGCGCAGTTCCCTTGCGTCCAATGCCGGATGGTCCTGAAGAGTGCCGAGCCTTTCGTCCACCCATGCACGCGAGACGGCATCCCCCTTCAGCACAAGGATCTTCTCATGCACGGTCCGGACCAGATTCTCATCGCTCAGATACAGTTCTTCGAAAAGTTTCTCTCCGGGGCGAAGCCCAGTGTACTCCAGTTCAATGTCTCGGCCTGGCAACTTGCCATGGAGCGCGATCAAGCTCCGCGCGAGGTCTCCGATAAGGACGGGGCTGCCCATGTCGAGGACGAAGATCTCGTCCGAGGTACCCAACGCCATCGCCTGTAACACGAGTTGTGCCGCTTCCGGGATTGTCATGAAGTAGCGCCGCATGTCCGGGTGCGTAACCGTCACTGGCCCACCCTTGCGGATCTGCCGCTCGAAAATGGGCACCACGCTCCCATTGCTGCCAAGAACGTTGCCGAACCGTACAGAGACGAAACGGGTGGCGCTGCCCGAGCGGGATTTCACAATCAACTCGGCCAGGCGCTTGGTCGCGCCCATCACGCTGCTCGGCCGCACGGCCTTGTCCGTCGAGATCATCACAAACTGGCGGATGCCGGCCTTCTCCGAAGCATTTACCAAGGCATGCGTACCGAAAACATTGTTGGCGATCGCAGCCGACGGATGCCGTTCCATCATGGGCACGTGCTTGTACGCTGCCGCGTGGAAAACCATCTCGACCCCGCACGCTTGCATCAACCGGAGCATCCGCGGCTCGTCGCGTACATCGCCAATGGTTGGAAGCATGGGGCAATCCGCGAAACGCTCCCGGAATTCGTTCTCAAGTTCGAAAAGGGGCGTCTCCGCATTGTCCACGGCAACGATCTGGCGCGGGCGAAAGGATGCTACCTGGCGGCAAATCTCTGAACCAATCGAGCCTGCCGCTCCCGTAACCAGCACCACCCGGCCGGCAATCTCCCGGGAGATCGCGCCTAGATCCAGTTGCACGGGATCCCTGCCCAGCAGATCTTCCAGATTCACCTGCC
Source organism: Bryobacterales bacterium (assembly GCA_020853155.1). Lineage (GTDB taxonomy): Bacteria > Acidobacteriota > Terriglobia > Bryobacterales > Bryobacteraceae > JACTMJ01. The sequence continues at coordinate 8,219 of JADYZL010000500.1, read as the reverse complement.
TCAGGTCCGTCAGCCGCTCCGGCTTGTGGATCAGCTCCTCGACGGACGGAATGGTTTTGCACGGGCGACCGGCCTGATCGCAAAAAGTCACGATTCTTGAGAGGCGCTCACCGCGGATCGAGGGCAGCGCAATCAGAACTTCATCAACCCCCTGATCGGCCGTGACCCGGCCGAGGGCGCCCCCGTCCCCGAACACAGGAACGCCGTGCACAATCTGACCATGGAGGCACTCATTGTCGTCCACGAATCCAATCGGACGATAGCCGATCTGCGGTTTCCGTCTCAGTTCCCGCAAAAGGGACTGCCCGGCCGACCCCGCCCCGTAGATGACCGCCCTTCGCAAGGGCTTGACCGCGAAGCCGCGCTCCCTCCGCTCAACCGCCAAACGCACTGCCACCCTGGCCGATACGGCCAGCAGCAGCACCAAGGCTGCCTGCAGAAGGAAGACGGATCGTGGCACGGTTCCGGGGAGCAGCAGCAGGAGGACGACGGAGGAGATGGATGCAGCAATGCAAACGCCGCGAACAAGCAAGCCCACATCGGGCAAGGCAATGCGATTCCATCCAATCCGGTTCCAACCGGAAACTTGCAGAGCCAATGGCTGTACGGCCAGCCAGCAGAGCATGGCGGTCGTAGCGCCAGGCCTCCATTCCGATGGAATCTGGAAATCGAATCGGAGTAGATAGGCAATCGCGCCGCTCATGCCAACGGCGGCGAAATTGATCGCCATCCGAAGGAGCCGCAGCCGGTGCTTCATCAGGAATTGGCGGAGACGGTCCATGGCGTAGCTCCTCCCGGCGCGTGTTCGAAATGGTTTTGACGGTTTTCGCCAACGGGGTTTCCAGTGGGGCGTGCAACGGTTGGGTTGGAGAGGATGGCGCGTGTGTGTAGGCTCGAATCTCCCCGCCTGTTGGGACTTTCCTTTTGATCGCTCATCGGGAGATGCCCGGCCCGGCTTCTATCGCAAGAGGAAGTCTCGCGGAGGAACCCGGAGATTTCTCTACAGATCTCCTGTTGCTCTTCTTCCCGCAACGAACTTCCGCTCGGAAGGCAGATCCCCCCCGCAAACAGAGCCTCCGATAGCGGAGATCCGAAGTGCCGGGAATTGAGGTACAACGGCTGCCGGTGCATCGGTTTCCAGAGCGGCCTGGACTCGATTCCCCGAGCGGCCAAGCGAGCGATCAGCGCATCGCGGCAATTCCCCCACTCATTGGGGTCCAAATAGAGAGCGGTCAGCCAGCGATTGGAGCGGCTGCCCTTCGCCTCGGGTTGAAACTCAAGCCCTGTGAAGCCGCCGAGCGCCTCGCGGTAGCGTTGGAAGATCTCGCGCCGGCGCAGAATCTTATCCGGAAGGCTTGCCAATTGGGCGCATCCAAGGGCGGCCAGAACGTTGCTCAGCCGGTAGTTATATCCCAATTCGGCGTGTTCGTAGTGTGCGGCCGGCTCCCTCGATTGCGTGCTCCACTTGCGTAAACGAGCCGCCTCCGCCACGGAATCCACGGCGATCATGCCGCCCCCGGCAGTGGTGATGATCTTGTTTCCATTGAACGAAAAGATACCCGCGAGGCCGAAGCGTCCGGTCTGTCTTGTGCGCTCCTGGGCGGCGCCCCCGCGTGGAGGAACTTCCTGCCCGGAGGCGCGGCTCCTTCCCCCCACCTCCGCCGTAACCGTGGACCCAAGCGATTCCGCGGCATCCTCGATCAGCGCTACTCCGTGCCGGTCGCACAGATCGCGGATGGAGTGGATTTCCGCCGGCATCCCGTAAAGATGCACGGCGATGAGCGCCCTGGGGCGGCGGCCAACACGGGCCAGTGCGCGGATGGCGTCTTCGAGAGCGTTTGCGTCCAGGTTCCAGGTGCGACGTTCGCTATCGAGGAACCACGGTTCCGCCCTCTCATAGAGAATCGGATTGGCGCTGGCGGCAAAGGTAAACGTCTGGCAGAGGACTACATCCCCCGCTGAGACACCCGCCAGCCGCAATGCGAGGTGCAGCCCCGACGTTCCGCTCGCCACGGCAACGCAGGGGCGGCCGATGAGAGAGGCCATCGACGCCTCGAACTCTTCGATTGCCGGGCCTGCCGTCGAGATCCAATTCGTATCGAATGCGTTAAGCAGCGAATCCCGCTCGGCCTTCCCGACGTCGGGCGGAGATAGCAGGATGCGCGGAGGCAAGCTCATGAGCATCCATCGGCGGTTTCCGCGAAAAACTGCACAGTGTCGTGCGGAATTGTGCCGGTTGATTCTCCCGCAAAGGAGATTGTTTAGGCACCCCACCCTCTGGGAGGATCCGCCGCATGGTGCGGCAATCTCGTTTCGCTTCGGGTCAAGTGGGATGCAATCGAGTTGATCCAGGTCTTGGCATGCGCTGAAGCGACAAGGAAGTTGCCGCATCGCGTCCGGCGCGGCGTGTCCTGGGCCATGCCAGACGGCTCGCGCGTCCCTGGAACCGTGGAAGAGCAACGTGGAAGGCTATTCTTTTTTCTGCGTGGCCGCTCCCAGCACCTTCTCCGCATAGTAGTTCGTCACTTTCGCCTCATTCCGGGCGATCTCATAGTAGGCGGCCTGCAATAGCTGATCTTTCCGGTTCACCAGGGTACTTCGGATGTTCTGCTGCACTCGCGGATCATTGAGCTCGCGCTGCCCGGCAGGCTCGCGGGAGATCAAGCGGAAGATGCGGAACCCTTCCGGCGTGGTGATGATCGCGGAATTCTGCCCCGGCTGGAGGGACGTGACCACCCGGCGCAAGTCCGCGCTGGCATTAGCCAGAGCGGATTCCGGAATAAATCCGATATCGCCGCCATTCTGGTTGGTGGCGGAATCTTCGGAGTAATTCTGAGCCAGCATGGCGAAATCTTCGCCCTGTTTGAGGCGGGCGTCGATCATCTGGATCTTGCGGCGCGCCGATTCGGCGTCGGTGGCGTTGTCATTCTTCAGGTTACGGACCTCGTCGTCGGCCCGCGGCGTCACCAGAATCTGCGCAATGTGGAATTGCGGTTCCGCCAGGTTGAAGCCGGCCTTGTTCTGCTCGTAGAACTCCTTCACGTCCTGGTCAGAGATGTTGACGCGAGAAGTGATCTCCTTGTTAAAGAGGCGGCGGACACTCAAATCCCTGCGAATCTGCGTCTTCAAATCGTCGACGGTGAATCCCCGCGCCTCCAGTTGCTTCTGAAACTCTTCCTGCGTGTAGGGCGCCCGGAATTCGTTCAGCTTGGCTTCCACGTCCGCATCCACCGCAATTAAACTCTGCTTTTCCGCGCGCTGCATCATGATTTCGCTATCGATCATGTCCCGCAGCAGTTGCAGCTTCTGCCGGAGGATTTCATCATCCTCCTTGACGCTGGGCTGGTTCGGAAAGCTGCTCTTGTAAAACTTGGCCAGTTCCTCCATGGTGATGGCCTTGTCGTTCACCACGGCAACGACATTGTCCGGTACCGAAGGCTTGCAGCTCACGAGCAATACGGAAAGGGCGAGAGTAAACAGTAGAAGGCTTCGCATGGAGGTCACAACGCATTCCATTTTACATTCGGTTTCATGCCGGCCGCCTCGAAAGCGGGAATAAATTCGCATCTGAGTCACAAATTCGCCAAGCCTCAATGTCTTCCGCGCCGGGAATGAATGCCCCGGTAAGTTTACAAGTACGCTACAGGACTACTGAGTCTGCGAAGCATTTGTTACCAGAAATGTTCTGAACTGATCTCGAATAGCAGCGATTTTCGCCTCATTGGATGACAGAAATTAGTACCGTCACGTTAAGAGTACTACGCGTTTTCGATTACAGTAGAATAGATCACTTGTATCTAGTCGGAAGCGGAGCGGCCGAGACGCAATCGAGCGCCGCGCGCCGCTGCCCGGTCTCGGGACCGTGCGGGAAGAGCCCTGCCGCAATGGCCGGCCGGCGGCGTGCCAGCTTCGTCCTTGCGACGCCGGAGTTTTTGGTTCGAAGGGAATCGCCTGGATAGCGGATGTTCACGATGTACCCGGAGAGTGAAAACCGAATCCTCGAGTTCTTTTCAGGCTGTGTCCTTGCGATGCAGACGATGAGTACCGCTCCGTTCTCGGAGTCGCTGGTTCTCGCTCTGAAGCAACTTGCCGACGTGGCGCTGATTGACCGCGTGAGCGTCTTTGAGTTGCCGCCGCCCGCGGCAGGCGCCCCACCGATTCCCGCGCTCGTGGCGGAATTCCGCAGAGAACGCAGAAGTTCCGCGTATTCCATGCCGTTTCTCTCTGGAACGGAGTGGAACGCGCAATGGTACGCGGACCTCCAGCAGGACCGCGTCGTGGATGGTTCGCACAGCGAGGCGGTGAATCCGGATCCGAGCAAGACACCAGCGCAGAGTGTCCGCCGCCGGTCCGTGGTTGCGGTGCCCATCGAGGTGGAAGGGATACTCTGGGGATTTCTGCGGATGGATTTCATCCGCGGCGGGATCGTCTGGACCAGTCAGCATGAAGGAGTCGCTCGAAGCTTCGCCGGGCTTCTTGGCGCCTTACGCAGCCTCCAGACCCGATCGCTTCCGCTGGAGGAGGCGAGCGCTCTTACCTTGAACCAGTTGGCCGGGGAGCGGGAGATTGCGTTCGAACTTGACGCGAAGGGGAATTGGTCGTTTCTTTCCCCCGCCTGGGACCGCCTCACCGGGTACCGCGCGCAGCGGGCCTTGGGCAGCCATCATTCGCATTACTTCCAGTCTTATCGCGAGGGCGTGGAAGGGGAATTGGTCCGGTTGGATTTTCTGGATGGGATGGGCGCATCCGGCACCCACGCCGGCGAGGCTGTGTTGAAAGCAGAAGATGGGTCTCATTTGTGGGTCTCCTTCCTGGTGACCCGGCTCCCCGCCAAGGATGGCTTCCCGTTGCGCTACCAGGGCGTTCTGGCGGATATCCGGAACCGGAAGACGATGGAAGCGCAGGAGAAGGCATCCGCCCGGGAATTGCAGTCCAAGAATGCAGAACTTCTGGCGGCGTTGATGGCGGCGCAAAAGGCGACGCGTCTGCAGGGGGACTTCCTGGCGACAATGAGCCATGAGATTCGCACACCCCTCAACGGAGTCCTGGGAATGACCTCGCTGCTCTTGCAGACCTCCCTCGATCGTCGGCAGAGAGAGTTCGGCCAGGCAATTCAATCGTCCGCGGAGTCCCTGCTTTCGATCGTCAACTCGATTCTGGATTACTCGAAACTCGAAGCGCAGAGAGTGGACCTCGAAGAGGTTTATTACAACCCGCGGGACTTAGTGGAGGACGTTTGCGCAGGCCTTGCCGAACCCGCTTCCCGCAAACGCATTGATCTGGTGGTGCACACCCTCTTCCCGATTCCGGATATGGTCCTGGGAGATCCGGGCAAGGTGCGCCTGGTGCTCATGAACCTGATCGGGAACGCCATCAAGTTCTCGAAAAAAGGCGAGGTGGGCATCGTCGTTTCCTGGGAGCCGCTGGTCGAAGATACCGGCGAACTTCGTCTCGAAGTGATCGACTTCGGCATCGGCATGTCGGAGGAGACGGTGGAGCGTCTCTTCCATCCGTTCAGTCAAGCGGGTCCGGCGACGTCGCGCATTTACGGGGGCACCGGTCTGGGGCTTGCCATCAGCAAGCAGTTCTGTGAGCTGATGGGCGGTGAGATCCGGGTCGAGAGCAAGCTCGGCGCAGGCTCCCGTTTTCGGGTTCTGTTGCGGACTTCCGGTAAATCGATGGTGGAGGGTGGCTGGCAGACGCCCGCGGAAGCGGAGGCATTTCGTGGGAAGCGTGTCCTTCTCGCGGGAGTGGGCGATTTGTCTGCGCAAGCGTGGTTCACGGCCTTGGTCGAGTGCGGATTGCACATGCAACGCAGCCACGGGCTTCGCGACACGTTGGAGTTCCTTTCGAAGGAAACCGCGCATGGTCTCACGGATGTGATCGTATTCGATACGAAGAGTCTGGAGGGGGGGGCCTCCGAGATCAACCGCGGAATCCGTTTGGTGACCCAGAACCCGCAACTCCTGCTCGTGATGCTCGATTCCATGCATAGCCCCGTGGATCGCAGCGTATTAAATGGAGTGGAGCCGCTCCTGGTGCTCCGGAAGCCGATCTCTCCCTACAGGGCGCTTGCGAAGATTGCCTCTGCGCACGCCGCCTTGACCCAGACGCCCCGCAAACCGATCCAGCGGCTCACCAATGTTGTCCGGGAGACACAAGCTGTGGAAGCCCCCGCCTTGGTGTTCGCCGCGAGCGAAGCGAGGCGCAAGGGGCTCGGCTATCTGATGCGCCAGTTCTCCATGAGCTTTGTCTCCGCGGATAATTTTCAGGACTTAATCCAACACGCCGCCCATGGAGAATTCAACTTCATCCTGCTGGACGCGGATCTCGGAGTTCATACCGAGCTGGAAGTGGCGCAGAAACTGCGAAACGCTTTGGGCGCCTCCATGCCGCCGCTGGTAGGGACCGTCGATGACAGCGCTTCGAGAGCATTCCTCGTGAATGCGAAGTTGTTCGATGTGGTGCTCGATGAGGGCTTTCAGCGAGAAGATCTTAGCCGCGTGGTAAGCCAGTTCTCCTCGCTGCGCTCATCTACGCTGCGCGCGTCTGTTTCCTAGTGAAAAACACAGCGTAAGTAGTTGAAAATTGGAAATTTAGAGAGTTGCAGGCGATTGCGCTCCTGGCGGAGCTTCGTGCGCCGATGCGTAAAGTAGGCGATGATGGATTTCGGAGTGTTGAATAACTGCTCCACCGCGATTCAGCGAAATGGCAGGCGATGGGGTGCTGCTGAGTTGACGGACGAATCCCGAGTTGCCGCCGGGAACAGAGGCGTTTATCTTCGCGGCCTCCGCGATTGCCGGCTGTCACTGCGGCTACCCTACATTGCCTGGAGAACGATCTATGCCAGTCACTCAGAATAGGATTCCAGGAACCGCCCTGGATTCGAAGACCATCCTTGAACGCATTCGTTTCCACCTTCGCTATTCGATCGGCGTTCGGAAGGAAGACGCCACTCCCTACGCCCTCTTCAAAGCCTTTGCCCTGGCCGTTCGTCAGGAACTGCTCGATCTGCACCACGCCACTCAGGAGCGCTACAGGGAGTCGCAAACCAAGCGGGTCTACTATCTTTCGCTCGAATTCCTAATTGGCAGATCGCTCGAAAACAATCTCATTGCGCTCGACCTTTACGACATCTTCGCGGAAGCGGCCCGGGAATGGGGAATCGAGTTGAGCGAGATCGCCAATACGGAACCGGACGCGGCGCTGGGGAATGGCGGGCTCGGCCGGCTGGCCGCGTGTTTCCTCGATTCGATGGCCACCCTGGGCGTTCCGGGCTTTGGCTACGGAATCAACTACGAATATGGCCTGTTCCGTCAGCAGATCCGCCGCGGTTACCAGGTAGAGATGCCGGACCACTGGCGCATGGAAGATTCTCCCTGGCAGGTGGAAATGTCCAGGGACGCCCTCTACATTCCGGTTTACGGCCGGGTGGAAGATGGCGTTGACCGGGACGGCAATTACAACCCGATGTGGATGGAGTGGAGGATTCTCGTCGGCGTTCCCTACGACATGCCCGTGATCGGGTACGGCGCGAAGACGGTGAACTATCTGAGGCTGTACACGGCGCGGGCCTCCGATGAATTTGATATCCAGATCTTCAACCAGGGCGATTACATCCGGGCCGTGGAACAGAAGATCGAATCGGAAAAAGTATCGAAAGTGCTTTATCCTTCCGACGCCATCGCCACCGGCCGCGAACTGCGCCTGTTGCAGGAGTACTTCCTGGTGGCCTGCTCGCTGCGGGATATCATGGATCGCTTCCGGCGGGATTTCGACGATATCCGGCTGCTTTCGGAAAAAGTGGCCATTCAACTCAACGATACTCATCCATCCCTGGTGATCGCGGAACTGATGCGGATGCTCGTCGATGAGCGCGGTCTGGAATGGGACCTGGCATGGCAGCTTACCAAGGCGACATGCGGCTATACGAACCACACCTTGCTGCCCGAGGCGTTGGAGAAGTGGCCGGTGGCGCTGCTCGAAAAAGTGCTGCCGCGGCACATTCAGATTATTTATGAGATCAACTCCCGTTTCCTCAAGGAAGTGGAGCGTCGCTGGCCGCACAACGGCGGCATGGTTCAGAGGATGTCGCTCATCGAGGAGTGGCCGGAAAAGCAAGTGAGGATGGCGCATCTCGCGATCGTCGGGTCCCACTCCGTGAACGGCGTGGCTGCCTTGCATTCCGATCTGATCAAGAGCAAGCTGGTGCCGGATTT
>JADYZL010000499.1 GCA_020853155.1 Bryobacterales bacterium | reverse complement strand
TCTGTGCCGGATGCGCACGACGCAGGTCCGCGAGACGGTGCAGGTGGGCAACCGCCTCCGCAAGGTGCTCGAAGACGCCAACATCAAGCTGGACAGCGTCGCCAGCGATCTGCTGGGTCTATCCGGGTGCACGATGCTCGAAGCCATCATCGCCGGGGAGGAGAACCCCGCGGTCCTGGCCGAGCTGGCGCGCTCACGCAGATCGCCTGGGAGGCCTCGCGCAAGAACGACAGCTACGAGCAAGCCCTCTACCGGCGTTTGGTGCCGCATCGCGGAAAGAAGCGCGCGCTCGTGGCGCTCGCCAACTCCACGCTGCAAGCAGTGTGGCACATGCTCGGCATGCGGCAAAGCTACCTGATTCTTCGTAACTGTGCGCGTTCATTCCGACAGGCTCATAATCTAAAACCGAATTCGCCGAATTCCACCGAATTCCCCGAATTCAAACTGCATCACCTGGGCAGCGGGCAGATGATTCCGGATGTCTGGAGATGTGCCCGGAATGCCATGTGCAGTGCTAGCGCGACGGTCACACGGATCTGTGCCAGCAAGCCACGGCACGGTGCTACGACTCCAGCAGTCGATGGCGAGTTTCTTCGATCTGTTTCGCCAATCGCTCTTCGTCGGGAAGTGCCAATTGGTACTCCCTTGCGAGTACGGTGTTCTTCAATCCCTCGAGCGCGTAGTGGGCCACTGCATTATCGTGTTCCGAACATAGAATCAGACCTACCGGTGGGTTCTCCTCGGCGAGAGTCCAGTGTTCGCGAGCGTAGTTCAGGTACAGGTTCATCTGCCCAGCGTCGGCGTGAGTGAACTTGCCAATCTTGAGATCTATGACCACAAGACATCGCAAACGCCGATTGAAGAGCAGCAAATCCACACGGTACCACTCTGTGCCGACGCGGAGCCGTCTTTGACGAGCCACGAAGCTGAAATCGTTCCCCAACTCCAAGAGGAACTTCTCGAGCTCGGTGATGAGTGCATTTTCCAGGTCGGATTCCGAGTACTCATCTTTCAGGTTCAGGAACTCGAGTACGAAGGGATCGCGGATCTCATGGTCTGGATTCGGCTTGCCGCCCTTAGAAATCGCCCGTGCCTGCTTGCCGCGAAGCCGATTATACGCCTGGCTGGCGATCTGCCGGTCCAGTTCGCGCACGGACCATCCACCGCGTAGTGCTTCGGTTTCGTAGTAATCCCGAGCCTGATCGTCCGGCACAGTCAGCAAGCGAACGTAGTGGGACCAGGAAAGCGGGAACGGCAGGGTGGCCGAAGAAAGTCCAGACAGCGTCTGGACAATTGACCCGCCCTCAAAAAATCCAGACAGCGTCTGGACTTTCTCTCGATACGCAAGGAAGAACTGGCGCATCTGGAACACGTTCGACCGGGAGAATCCCCGGCCGAATCGTGTCGACAGGTCCTTGGCTAGGCGAGCCACGAGTTCCTCGCCGTAGGCGGCTCGATCTGCACCCTCTTGTTCCTGTTCGACGATGCGCTGGCCGATCTGCCAATACGTGATCGTCATCAGGGCGTTGATCGTGCGCCCGGCAGAGCGTCGGGCACGCTCCAGGAGGAGCGACACCTCCAGCAGCAAGGACTCGTATCCTGGAAGCTCCGGGTTCGAGAGCAATCGGTCGTTCGGCATCCAACAAACGGCGCATCGGCGTCAAATCGCGATGCAGTCTCCCTTCACTCAGTCTATTCGCTACAAGCGGACACGCCCGGACTCGCCCGCTGGATCACCTGCCCCGACCGTGATGAAACCGTGACCGAACCTCTCGCGTTGAAGTGGCTTGGGTTAGCTTTGAGCGAAAAGCAGATTTCCCAAGTTGTTGAAAACCTTGAAAGTGGAGGGAAACCGAAGAAATTCGGTGACAGAAGAAATCGATCTATTTCCCTGGCTGATACGTTGCGCTGCGGCAAATTTGGCTGGTCGTGACAATCGATAGTCCTATACCTCCTGAACCTTGACGAAAGCATGTCATTCCCTTAGGTTCAGGGCAGAACACTCTAAGAGTTACTCAAGAATACGACGGTGAAGTATGCAGGTTTTCCCAAAACTGTTATTAGTGGCCGCCCTGCTTGTTCTAGCGGGGAACGGGACCCTTCGTGCAGACGGGATTGTCCAGAGTTCGGAACCATTCCTACTGACCGGCGACGGTTTGCATTCGTGGGACGACTATGAAGGCTTCGGTCGATATCAGATGTGGGCCACCGGAACGAACGGTACCGACACGTTGCGCTTCCAAATTGTCAACGTTGTTCCATTCGGCATCAATGGCATGGAGTTTGAGACTACTTCTGGCACAATCTTCCAGGAAGCCTCTGGGCGCATGTTTGGCACGCTTTGGATCAATGGTGCCAAGATTCACCAATTCGAATATTATCTTGGAAATCAGAATGGATATATCAAGGTCTTGGATGATGACTACCAGACCATCAGCGCAATCGGGTATTTCCATCAGACCAGCTTGTCGGTGGAGCCGAGTCGCGGTGGCCCGAACGGTCCAACAGCATACTCAGCCTACGGTACTTTCCGAATCCTGCCTTATGCGCCGGTGCCGGAACCGGACATGTCCGTAGCGTCGGCGTTGATACTGGCGGGCCTCGGCATTTACGGTTTTCGCAGAAAGTCCGCTCCGCAGTGAGTCTTTCGCAGTCCGGGGTGCCCAGCGCGATAGCCGGACAGCCGGGAATTGGGGCTGGGCATACCTCGTGTGTCCGAGATGGAGCGGCGTTTTCACCGAATGCTTCGTCATCCGATGCTTCGCCGCTCCGGGGTCACGAAAATTCTGAAAATTCGGTGACAGGCTCCTACGCTTCGACCCATTCTAGCACTGATTCTAAACGAGTTGCCTTGATTTCAACCCAAACCGATCTCGATTCCACGGCCCTCGCTGCCCGAAAAGACGCCCTTGGCGGGAAGCGTTCGGCTCATCGCGGAGCGATCAACTTCCACCCCGGGCGTAAGAACAACTTCACCCCTGTGCGAAGCCCGCAGGTCACCGCGCTCCCGATCGGGGCGCAGATATTCAAAACCCGCACACGGCGACTACGGAGATCCGGCCAAGGGTGCGACCGCCAAACCCTCCTCAATCCCGCGCTCCGCCGAACTCGGAATTTGCACCGCAACTCCCCCCGAAATCGCCAACGTCGGCAACCCCGATCACCAATTACAAGAAGAAATCGACCATCCAAACGAAATCGATCAACCCCATTTGCATCAACCGCTTAGAAGCAGCCAACACCCGCGCTCACCCTTCCAGCGCCACCGCCGTCGAACAGATCCACAAGCCCTGCCGCTACCATCTAACGGGCGCACCAATTGGCACATCCCCGGCCGGGGGTGGCTTCTCCATACAACCCC
>JADYZL010000498.1 GCA_020853155.1 Bryobacterales bacterium | reverse complement strand
GCGGTAAGGCAGAGAGACGTGAACGGCGACGGGAATGGAGGTTCTGGCGCGTAGCGCGCGAAAGGCGGGAAGATCCCAGCGGGGGACGGGATCTTCGAGGCAGAGCACGTTGCCGATGGGCTCAAGCTGCCGGGCGCGGGCGGCAGCTGCCGGAAGCGTTTCGAAGCGCTCGTTGGGGTCCAGGATGATCTTCATGGATGGTCCGCAGGCATCGCGAATTCCGGCGCACCATTCGACGACGGGGTCCTGGAGATCGCACTTGAACTTGATGCAATCGAAACCGCGGCTCTGGCCTTCGCGGGCCTTGCGGATGGCATCGGCGACGGTGCGATGCCCGGTCCAATAGCCGCAGCGGACCTGAGTGCGGTACGCGCCGCCGAGCAGCATGTAGAGCGGGATGCCCGCGGTTTTCGAGTAGGCGTCCGCGATGGCGCACTCAAAGCCGTCGTACCAGCGGCCCGGCGGCAGGGGCAGGTCCTGAAGATTCAGGCTGGAGAGAGACAAGCCAATAAGGCGCATGGCGGTCGCACGCAAGGCGGGCTGGGGCGCATCGCGATAGAACTCGCCTAGGCCGGTAACGCCGTTGGCGAGGTAAATCTGAATGATGGTCTTCGGCAGTGCGTCGAACTGGATGGACCAGCCGGGACGTCCTCCGCTCGACAGCTTGTGCAGGGGACGATCCAGTTCCTCGCTATTCACGCTATCGGGCAGTGCGGGCACCACCACTTCGTCCAGATCGATTCGTTTGATTTCGGTGGTCATCATCCACGCTCGTAAAGCATTGCCGAGGTTCCCCCGTCGATGGCGATGGCTTGGCCGGTGATCGCGGAAGCCGCATCGCTCAGGAAGAATTTCACGAGTTCGCCGACTTGCCGCGCCGTTGGGAGGTTAGCCAAAAGCTGCTTCGTGCGCGTGTAGGAATCAAGCCAGGCATCGACGTCCTCCGCAAAGTTGTGGATGAGTTCCCGATTCTGCGGGCTGGGCACCAACCCCGGGTGAATGCAGTTCACGCGAATGCCCCGCGGGCCGCAATCGGCGGCAAGCGCGCGGGTGAAGGCGTCAATCGCGCCCTTGGTTGTCGCGTAAACGGTGTAGCCCTGGATGTTTGCAAGGGCGTGAACGGAGCCGATGTTCACGATCGATCCGCCGGAGGGGGGCATGGCGCGCACGACGGCGCGGCTGAATCGATAGGCGGCATCGATGTTGACGCTGAACACGCGCTGGTATTCGTCGTCCGTGACTTCGGTGATGTGCTTAACCAGGCCGATGCCGGCGTTGTTGACGAGGGCATCCACCGTTCCAAAGCGCTCCATCGCGAATGAAACAGCCTCTTCCGCGCGGCCGGGCGTAGCGATATCCGCACATAGGAAAACAGCGGTGGACAAGCCCCTGCGGGTGAGCTTTTCGGAGAGCGCCTGGCAGGCCCCCTCATCAATATCCACGATGACCACGTTCCAGCCCGCCTCCGCGGCGACGGTGGTGATGCCACCGCCGATTCCGCCGCCTGCGCCACCGGTCACGATCACGGTCTTCGCGGGAGTTGCGTTTGAGTTCGTCACGCGCGGCCACCTTCCCATGCCTTATACAATTGATCGATTTCCTCGCGGGTCTTCGCACCCTGCCAAACGGCCACGCGCCATCGGAAGCGAATCCGCTCTCCCTTGGCGAGGAAGAGGTCTTCGCGGAACGTGGGCGCGGCGCTCATGTAACCGAACTTGTCGTTCATGACGAAGTACGGCGTGGGGTGTCGTGGATTCCCGGCGTGATCAAAGATGGCGATGCTGGCCGTTCCCTGGCCGAGCTTGCCGGTATAGACGCACCAGTTGGCGGGTTCGCCGTTCGCCTTCGCGATGGAGGCCGTGCCATTCGAATTGAGAACTTCTCCGAGATCCATGCTTTCGGCCACACGCACGCCCAGGCCGTTGTACTCGTGCCCGGCCGTCCCAAGCTGCACTTTCGCGGGGGCGCTCAGCGTGGAATCCCAATCGAGGAGGGTTATATCCGGCGGTTGTTTGGGCGCCGAGATAGTTCGTGATTCCACGAGCAGCAGACGGCCCTCGGCGTTCCAGTGGATTAACGACGTGAGGCGGGTTTTCGATTTTCTCTCGAACTTCACATGCACCAGGCTGCCGTGCCGCGCCGGGTTCGTCTCTCCCCAGAAATCGATGCCATCGACGCCGGACCAGGCAAGCATCAGGCCGCGGTGGTGTATGTGATCGTGGGGTCCATCCTGCGTGACTGCGGTTCCATCCGGCGCGTAGATGGGGTGGATGTACGGCTTCGGCCGATCCTTGGAATACCGGTAAGTAAAGAGCGGGCGGGAGCCGGAGAAGAAACGAACTTCGGAGTTCGCTTCGGCTTGTGCAAACAGATTCGGGAAGATGGCTCCCGAGGCGGCGGCAACCGCACTAAACCGTAGATAGGAGCGTCGGCTTAACATGTGTTTCTTTCATTGTGATGGTATCGCCGGCTCATCCCTGAAAGGCATCGCCGCCTTCGAGCAAGGGAGGACTCGCGGCAGCGCCGGCGTGGTTCACCGGAGCATGGCAATTGGCAGGCAGTGGGCGCCGGGTGGACGCGCACTGCCTGCCGGAATGTTCCCTGGTTCATGACGATCCGCAAGCAGGGTCTCCAGCTAAAACGCCAGGCGGAGCCCGAAGCGGAACTGCCGCTCCGATGGCGTGGAAAGCCCGCCAAGCGTGCTCGTGATCGACGAGTAGTTATTAAGTGTCCGAATGCTGCCGTCGCTATTGAGGGACATCGAAGCAACGTTTCCACTGGGATTGGAGAACTTCGGCGTGTTCGAGATATTAAAGCACTCCGCTTTGAATTCCATACTGAAGCGCTCCCCCAGCTTGAAGGTGCGGAAGAGGCTCATATCCAGGTTCACGATGCCGGGGCCGGTCATGATGTTGCGCCCGGTGGATCCGAAGCGTACCCCGGTGGGTTGACGGAACGCGAGAGGATCAAACCAGGAAGTATTGGCTCCGATGTTCCCGAGGATCTCGACCCTCTCCTTCACCTGATCCGCCGTCTGGCTGTTCCCTGGGGCATTTAGGGCGGTGCCGCTGGCCGTGATAGTGAACGGAGTCCCCGAGTAGGTCGAGAAGGTGCCGTTGGTCTGCCAGCCGCGGAGCAGATGGCCGAGGACGCCCTCGGCGGCGAGCGTCTTGCCGGGCCCGAAGGGCAGTTCATAGACGTAGCCGAGAGTGAACATCTGCCCACGGTTGTAGCCTGCAGTAGCGCGATTCCGGTTAACGACGGGATCCCAATTCCACATGGGGGCACCGGTCCATCCATCTTCGTCGGTAACGTTGATGGCTTTCGAATAGGTGTACGCCCCCTTGAGCAGGAGGCCCTTGCTGAACTGGCGATTCAGGGCGAGTTGAAGTGCGTGGTAGTTACCGCTGACCGAACCATCCCACATCAATGCGGCGATGCGGCGGCCTTGCGTGGCGGCGAGCGGACGTCCGGCGGGCCCCCCTCCCGGGGGTGCGGCGTTGATATCGCGATCTATTAGCTGGTGGACGGTTTGCGTACCGACGTAGCCGAGCGTGGTGACGAGATCGCCGGGGAGCTTCCGCTCCAGGGTGAAGTTCCAGGATTGAATGTAGCCGCGCTTGATTTCACCTGCCCACGCGCTTCGCGGACCCATATCCACTGTGGGAGGTAACGCAATGACCCCGGTGGAGGTATCCGGAACCCCAATGGCGGGAATTCCCTGATCCAGTGTTCCGATCCACGTGTAGGGCGTGGAGGAAACGAAAGTGGATCCGATGGTGGAAGGATACAGTCCGCGCAGCGGCCGCGAGAAGGGCATCGGGTCATAGGTGATGCCATAGCCGCTGCGAAGGACGGTATTCTCCGTGATGCGATAGGCGAAGCCGACGCGCGGCGCGAAGAGCTTCTTGCTGGTGGTGATACCGACGTTCTTCGGATTATCTCCGATGCCACCCATATAGACCAGGTTGGTGGCGGGGTCCCAACGCTCGATCCCGCGATCTTTCCGCATGATCAATGGGAAATACTCGTAGCGCAGACCCAGATTCACGGTGAGCTTGTTGGTGACCTGCCAGCGATCCCGGGCATATCCGCCAAACTGCCACTCCCGGTTGGTGTATTGGAACAGTTGAACACCCTTCTGCATGGTGGTGGTGTAGCCCATCAGGTAGGTGGCGTAAGTGTTTAGGTAGTTCGCGGTATAGCCTGCCGCTCCGGTTACGTCGCCGCTGAAAGAGATGTTCCCGCGCGGGCCGCCACTCACTTCCGGCTGCCATTGGTCCATGTGGTAGCGGACCATGTCAAAGCCGAAGCGAAGTTCGTGCGCGCCATGCATCTTGGTTGCATTCGTTGTGTAAGTGTACGTGCGCTCCTTGTAGAAGTGCGGCTGCCAACCGGCCGTTGCGCCCCAAGCGGTAAATCCATTGTTGATGGTGGGCATGCCGCTGTAGCAGGCGCCTTTGGCCTGGCTGG
>JADYZL010000497.1 GCA_020853155.1 Bryobacterales bacterium | reverse complement strand
GTGCGGGCGCCGCGCGGGGAATGGGTTCGCGCGCTGGTCGCGGAGGCGATTGGTTTCGCGGCGGAGCTGGAGGGTTTCGAGGCGGGCGGTGAGGCGGTCGAGGGCGGCGGCGTTCGGGTGCTGTTCTCTCACTTTGGTTACGCGGGAATCGGCGATGACGCGCTCCCAGGTTTCGACGCGGCGGAGGAGCCAGGCTTTCTGGGTGATGCGGAAGACAAGAAGTTCTTCGGCGGGGGTGGCGGGCGCGTAGGCGTGGATGTGGTTGGACAAGAGCCTTTCGAAGGCTTTGGGGCTTTCGTGGCCGTGGAGGAAATGGGCGCCGAGCCAGGTTTGGCTGAGATGGATTTCGGGTTTGGGCGTTTCGATGGCCGGGGATGCGCCGGCGGCGATTGCCGACGGCTCGGGCGCCGCGTGCGCGAAGGAGACGGCGGCGTTGGGGCTTGGGATGGGCGCTGCGGAAGGGTTGGCGCGCGGTCCGCAGGTGGCGGAGTCGCACTGCGCGGGTTCGATTCTTACAGATCTTACAGTTTCCGCTCTTCCCGTTTCACCGGGAATTTGCCGGTCGGATGGACCAGGGGCTGGGGCGGCCTCCTGCATCGAGCGGCTGGACTGCGGAGGGCAAGGGGTTGTTCGCACAGATTGGTTGACGGGCGTGGGTTTCGGGGATGCGCTGGCGGTTCGTTCCTTGGATTCAGCGGGTTGCGGCGCGGCAGGCACCGGCCCTGTGTGTTGCGGGCCGGCGTGTTGCGGCCCAGTGTGTTGCGGCCCAGGGCGTTCCGGCGGGGCGGGTTCGGGTTCGCTTGGGTCCGGAGCGGGGAACGGGGTTGGGCTGGAAGGGTTTGTGATCGGTGAAGTGGGCGAGATGCCGTCAGGAGCGGTCGCGAGAGCGGCGAGGCGTCGGGGGAGGAGGGTTTCCGAGCGGGCGTAGCGGAGGAAGAGGGCGGCGGAGCGCAGACGGAGGTTCAGCGGGACTCGCTCCGCGCGAATGCAATCGTCGAGCAGGACGTGGACGGCTTGCTGGAGATCGTGGACGCAATCGGCGACGACGCCGCGGAAATCGTCGCGGGCCTCTTCGACGGCAAGCTTGAAGGCGGGATTGTTGTTGCGCCAGTCGTAGAAGGTCTGGCGTTCGTAGCGCAGTTCCTCCATGACGGCGGTGACCGATTTGCCTTGGCGCAAGGCTTCGAGAGCGAACTGCTGGTGGTGGGTGAAGGGGCTGTTGGGGTTCGGGAACTCGAAGATGTTCGAGCCGGTGGCGTCTTGCGTGAAGTTGGGCGCGCTGGGCATAAGTGAGAATCCTCCAATCGCTTGATGGTAGAGAGCGGATGGGTAGAAACGAACCTCGGGCGGGTTGGCGGAAGCTGTAAGTTATGGATTAGACAGGGGATGCGAAGATTCGCGGTATCGGTGACCGGGGTGCTGGGCCCCTCCCGGAAGGGGGGAGTTTTCCGGTACGAAGCCAATGGCGGAACGGGCATTCGGCATAGACGGAGGATGCACCGGGCGTGGCCGCGCCGGAGTCGCACCCGCGAGCGGGCGGATGCTCCATGGTCTCGCTGGCGCGAGGCGATTTTCTTGCGGGCTTGTCTTGCCCGCGAGCTTACGCTTGTGGCTGGGTGTACCGCCCTGCGGGCTCCCGGCGTAGGATAGGAGGGCTGAAGCGCTTCCGGGATCGAAGTGGTGTTGCGAGGTTGAATGCGAGAGCTCCAGGACGCCGCAAGGTCTCGTCAGCCAAGCCCATTCCGGCGCGTGCTGCTGCCGTACTCGGTTGAAGATCTTCTTCAAAATCAGTGTGTTTGCATAAAGTGAAAGTGGCGACTGTGTCCCTGTTGTCGTCCGTGTTGTCCTGTTGTCGCCAGACGGCGCCAGCTATCGCTCATGGTTTTTTGATCTGGAAATCATGCCGAAATAAGCCCCCCTCGGCCTCCAGAAATATAGCACCAGGTGCGCTGTTTCCCCGCTTCTATCACACTACGTGTGACATCATATAGATATAGAAACGGTGCTGATCCTGAAATCAAAAAGCTTTGATCGCTTCGCCTCAAAGCAGCGGATTCAGGATGAGACCCTGCGGAACGCTATCCAGGAAACAGAGCAAGGGCTTTACGAAGCGGACCTGGGTGGAGGGCTGATCAAAAAGCGGATTGCCCGCCAAGGTGAAGGGAAATCCGGCGGATACCGGACAATCGTCCTCTTCCGGAAGGGAGACTATGCCATCTACCTGCATGGGTTCGCCAAAGGCGAGCAGGACAACCTCCCCACAAGGGACCTGCAAATACTCAAAAAGGCAGCCAGCGTACTCAAAGCGCTCTCCGCGGAGGAAATGGCTAAGTACGTGAGTGACGGTATTTTAGTGGAGGTGAAGGATGGGAGAGAAAAAGTACGTGAGTGACGTGGCCGCCACGGTCCACGAGCTAGTGGAGGACATTCACCGCGCCGGCGGCATCGACAAGAAAACGATGCGCTGGTTTGATGAAAAATGCCTGACCCCCGTGCGTCCGCTGGAGGCCGCGGAGGTGAAGGCAATTCGTGAACGGGAAAAGGTAAGCCAGGCCGTATTCGCCAATTACCTGAACGTCACCGCCAGCATTGTGAGCCAGTGGGAGCGGGGAGAAAAGAAGCCCTCCGGAGCCGCCCTGAAACTGCTCTCCCTGGTGGATCGCAAGGGGTTGGATGCCGTGGCCTAGGTGCTGCGGAGGAGGGGCAGGACTCCAGGATCCTGGCGCGGGCAAACAGGCTGCGCAGCCGTTGCTCCCAGGTAGGACCAGCGATACGGAGGCAGCCGGGCCGCTACTTGTTCGTCCGGTAGCGCCATCGAGAGTAGGCTTAACGCTGCTGGAGTTTCTGCTCAAAATTGCGCAACATACGTGGAATCAGCGTGTGAACATCGAGTGAATGCGGTGCCTGGAAGCTGGATTTCGGGGTGCTGGCCTCCTCTCGGAAGGGGGGTGCCGTACGAAGCCAATGGAGGAACGGGCATTCGGCATAGACGGAGGATGCACCGGGCGTGGCCGCGCCGAAGTCGCACCCGCTAGCGGGCGGGTGCTCCATGGTTTCGCTGGCGCGAGGCGGTTTTCTGGCCGGCGCGTCTCGCCCGCGAGCTTACGCTCGGGGCTGGCTCATACCGCCCTGCGGGCTTTCCGCTGCGCTCGGGATTGCTGAAGTGATTCTTGGCATGGCCTGGGATTCGCGGGTTGGAGGTGGGCCTATTTGTGCGTCCGTTTGATTGTAGCGGCGGTTTTGGCGGATTCGTTCGGCTTGATGGGTTGGAAGTGGATTGCGCGCGGTTTTCCTGGTCTGGAAGTGATTGCAAGGGTTGGGGTTGGCTGCTTCCGGCGGGGGTGGGTTTTTCTTTTGCCTGGGCGTGATCGTGGGTCGGGTGAACAATGGAATTGGCCCGAATCCGGGCCCTGCAGAATGGCGAAATGGAACGCCCTTTACAAGGTAGAACGCATGGGGGCGGGAGCGGGGGAAGTGCGTTCCACCGGAGTTGAGATGCTTCGGTTGAACGGCCCTTACAGGGCCGAATGGAACGGCCGGGGATGCGTTCCCAGGGCATCGCCCTGGGCTGGATGAACGCGCCCTTCAGGCTCGGGAGCGGTGGTAAGGCGATGCGGCACACTGTGGATGGGTGGGAACGCAGCCCTCAGGGGTGGCGGTCACGTCTCTCCCGGCTTCGCCCCGGCCCAGACGCGAGATTGAGTGTAATTGCTCATGGCAGCCCTGCTTGAGTTTTTGCCCCCTTTTGATTGTGGGTGGGCGCTTGTGAGCAACTGCCCAGTTTCTCGCAATCAGGTACTGTTTCGCTTGTGGAGCCGCTTGCGATTCATGTATAAACAGATTTTCGCTATCGGGCAGAGGCCTATTCGGGGATTGCCATGGGGCATCGGGCCCGGGAAGCGCCCAGAGAGCGCAATGGCGCACTTCGCGAAAGATTGGCGTGCCGGCAGTTGGACAAGACCTGGAGTTGACGGCCGACGATGACCAACACCTTCTTCGAACGCCCCATTCTCAATTCCCCCTACGAGTATCCGATCCGGCATTGGGAACTCGATTCCTCCGGCCAGCCCACGCAGAAGATCTCCGATACGCGCCGCCACGCTGAATACATTACGCCAATCCCCGCGCCTCGCAAACGGAAGAAGTCCGAGCGGGGGGACTGGATCTGTTGAGCGCGGACGGCGTCTCAAGCGAGACGCAAAAGTACGACGCCATCCCGATCATCAACGAGCTCCGCTATATGGTGGACCAGGAATGGGAATTCCGGGAAAGGGAATTGAAAGGGAATTCGATACCGAATTCACGCCTAGAACAGGTTGAAGGAAGTGCCGAACCACGCCGTGCGTTCAGGCGCTGCCAAAATGCGTTCTGGTGTCGATATGCTTAAGAGTGAACGATAGCTATCAGCGGTCGTTCGTGCCACTTCGAAACGACGAGCGAGAACGCGAAGAGGATAAAAATGTGTTATTCGACCGGGTCATGTGCTCATGCATCGAGTCTGGGCAACGGTGGCCGAATGCACGATTGCATTGTGGGCGTTTCCGTAGATAGAATCGTGATCGCAGAAACATTAACGATTGAATTTGATTTCTAAGGGCAACCCATGGTACCGCCGCTAGCCAACGACTTGCCCGATTTTGAGCGACCGCCGGTTGCAGAAACTGTGCTCTCCGTCCAGTTTCAACGCCTGGAGAATTTCAGGGCTGCGCATTTCGGCCTGTACTGGAATAGGATTCGCAGCACGTACCCCGCAACGG
Source organism: Bryobacterales bacterium (assembly GCA_020853155.1). Lineage (GTDB taxonomy): Bacteria > Acidobacteriota > Terriglobia > Bryobacterales > Bryobacteraceae > JACTMJ01. Next base: position 2,197 of record JADYZL010000497.1, on the reverse strand, counting down.
AGGAACGGCTCGCCCTTGAACCGGTGTTTGAGCGGTTTGCGGAGCCGGTCCGTCGAAAGTTAGAGGTGCAGTTCCCAATCCTGGAAAAGCCCCCTTTACCTCGCGTCTGGTACGTACACGACACCAAGAATGAATTGCTCCAATTGCAATCGGACCGCTTTATTCGAAACTGGCGAAAAACCGGCGACGGGGACTCCTATCCTCGATACGAAGCTGTCCGCCAACGGTTCGATCAAGATTTTCAGGACTTCCAGGCTTTTCTTGCTGAGGAAGACATTGGGACTGTCGCCGTGAACCAGTGCGAGGTCACATACGTCAATCACATTGTGGCCGGCGAGGGTTGGTCCAGCCACGGCGAGTTGGACAGAGTGTTTACTATGTGGTCCTCACCCTCTGGTGATTTTCCGGGTGTTGCTGAGGATGCTTCCGTGCACGCGCGGTTTCCAATTAGAAGCGTGGAAGGAGAGCCGATTGGGAGGCTGCATGTCGGCATTCAAGCTGCTATCCGGGAGTCGGACGGAACCCCGATGTTCGTAGTAAACCTCACTGCTCGCGGGATGCTTGGCCAGTCGACGGAATTCTTCGACCTAGGGCGCGAGTCAATTGTCAGATCCTTCGTCACGCTGACGACGCCTGAGATGCACAATATCTGGAAAAGGAGACGATAGTGGCAACCTCCACCGTGGCAACTGCTGGGTTAACTGATGGACTTTTTCGGCAGAAGCCTCAATCAGGGGTATCGGGCGCTACTGTATTCGCTCGATCGAATGAACGACCCGTGTGCACCGCCAAATCAGGTTGGGAATTCCAGGACACCGTGGAAATTCCGGAAGCTCTTCCTAAGTGGTTCGGTGCGACTCTGAGGAAGATTACAGAATTGCTTCAGTTGGCTCCGAACTGGGACGGCTACGGGGCTTCTGAAGTGAGACAGGACGTTGCGGCAAAGACGCTCACGGTTCTGTGGAACTTACTTGAAAGCGACTCACCCACCCCCAACGTCGTGCCACTAAGCGACGGGGGGATCCAAGTCGAGTGGCACCGCCATGGTTGCAGCCTGGAGTTGGAATTTCCGGCATCAGGCGCCGCGAGCTTTTACTACTACGAAGAGGCGACCGACAAAGAATCCGAAGGAATACTTGCGGGCTCCGTCGACCAGCTTCGAGCTTATACAGCAAGCCTTGCGTGATATCTCGGCATGGCGACCAATCACTTTAATGATCCCAATATCTCAGATGACGAGCGCCTACTGCGCCGAATTCATCTGGTCCATATGGTCGAGGGAGATAGTGGAGCGGCAAAGGTGTCGACTGCTGCATTCAAGGATCAAGAGCTGTCCGTGAATATCGAAAGCAAAATGCTCGAAGCCGGAAGGCTACCGGAAGACTCACTCCGCAATAACCCGAACGATCTGTTACTTTCTATCACCGCGCACACCTGCCGCGACAATAACCAATTAGTCGGCCCAGATCCCGTTCCGACAGAATCAGCACATGGTTATGTGTTTGGAAAAAAAGGCAAACCTGTGCAACGCAGGCTTCGCGACTCTGCTGAATGGATTGTGCCGAGTATTACACCAATGTGGTCTAAGATTGAAGGCTTGAAGCGAGATCTGGGCATTTCCACTAATGACAGCGGTGATTTGTAAGGCACATTCCCCCCGTGCTGACTGCACCTTCGCGAGTTAAGTTAACCATCATTGCACGTTGCCTGTACGCGAGTTGAGACAAGGCTGGCTTATTGCCAGGAACCGCTTTTCAATCACTCGTGTCCAAATTAGCTCCGGCCATCCCCCGCCAACTCGAGAAAAAGGCGCTCTTCTGCTAGGGTGAGAATCAGTTCCGCAAGAACTAATCTTCCCTCCTGGAAGGAGCGCTATGAATCGAGTATCCAGCATTTTCAGCCAGATGTTGAAGCTGGTTCCCGCGACGCTGCTCGACCGCGCCGTTAGCAAGCATCGGGGCGAGCGTGCGGATTCCGGAGCATGCCGATCACTTCCCCACCATGAAGAAAGCCAGCGTCGCTTCGCTCCGATAGCGACCGCCATCATCCCGGAATGCTGATCGGCTTGAACGGAATGCGCAGTTGTGCCATCGGGAGTATAGTGGCGGGAAGTAGGGAAAGTTCTCACTCGAAATGAGAATTGAGTTGGAGCCTGTCGGAGTAAACACGCGGCGTCACGAAGAATCAATAACTTACG
>JADYZL010000496.1 GCA_020853155.1 Bryobacterales bacterium | reverse complement strand
TGCGCCAGAACCAGGGCTGCAATCCCGCCCGCTCCCATTCGTCGCGCCACCTCGCCGAGATCGTCTCATCGAGGATGAGCCCATGCGTGGAGAGCTTCTCGATCCAGTAGGCGTGCGGCTGCTCGTTGAGGTGGTCCGTGCCTCCCTGCCCCGGCGTCGCGGCGGAAAAAACGAGGGTCTCCCCGGCGCCGGCCAGCAGCTTCACGTATCGATCGGCTGTCTGCGCGGGCAGATGCTCCGCCACCTCGATGGAACAGACCACATCGTAGCGTTGCTTCGGTTCAAAGACATCGCGACGCAGATTGAATCGCCGCGCCGGTACGCCCCGGCGCGCACAGGCATCCACGCCCGCCGCCGCATATTCCAGGCCGAACACCTCGCAGCCGCGCGCCTGTAGCGCCTCCAGCAGATTCCCTCCCCCGCAGCCCACGTCGATCACGGTGCGCGGCCCGAGGTCTCGAACGATGCTCGCTGCCATCGGCCCCGCAGCCGCACCGGAGTGGTTTTCAATCACGTCGCGGAAATACTCCGGGTTGTAAACGAAGTCGTGCGGCGCGTGGGTTTCGACGAATTCGCCGAAGCGGCCGCGCCGCAGGAACGCCGGAATCGCGCGGCGGTAGATCCGGAACAAGAGATACTGCGTACCGGACAACGTGATTGCCGCCGCTACTTCTTGAAGAGATTTCCAATCATGCCGGCGACATCGTCGAGCGCGGTGCCGTCGCCATCGCGGTCTAGCATCGGCGTCAGCAAGTTGAGGAGGCCGCCCCCAGCCACGGCCGCCATCTGGCCCCCGCCGGTCTGCTTGCTTACCGCGCCCATGAGCATCGTTGCGACGACCGGCAGCATTTGTTTCAGGATGTCCGCGCCCACGCCCGTCTGCGCCGACGCGTTCGCCGCCACCTGCCGGCTGACGTCCTTGCTGCCAAGGAGATGGCCCAGGATGCCGTTCCCTTCCGCCACGGTGGCATCGCCATTGATCGCGTCCGGATCGTCCATGTAGCGCTGGTGGCTTCCCCCCGCGAGCGCGCCCAGCAGGCTTTCAAGGCCACCCTCCTGGTTCACGTTATTCTGCATTCCATTCATCAGCGCGGGCAGCAAGCTGCTTACCGCCGCCGAGGTCTGCTCCTGAGAAAGGCCGAAGCGTTGGCCGAGGCCGGCAACCAGGTTGCCGCCCTGCGCGCTAAGAATCGTTGATAGTAAGTCCACGGGCTCCTCCGAACACGACGTTCGCGCCTCAGGCGCGAGCATAACCATTCTATGCGACAGGGCGCTTAGCGATGCGCCCCTCCACGGACCAACTCTTCATAGAACGCTTCATACTGCGGAATGATCGTCTGTGTGGAGAAGCGGGTCTCCGCGGTATGGCGCCCGCTTCTCACGAATCGCTCGCGCAAGGGCGCGTCGGTCAGAATCTCTCGCGCGCGCTCCGCCATGGCTTCAACATCGCCAACCTCGCACAGGAAGCCATCCTCCCCGTGCGTGATCACCTCTGGAATACCCCCAACATTGGTCGCCACCACCGGCACGCCGGAGGCCATCGCTTCGAGGGCCACCAGGCCGAACGATTCGAGTTCACTCGGCAGCAGCAGCAGGTCCGCTTCGGCAATCGTGCGGGCAATGCTGCTGCACTTGCCGGGAAACTCCACATACTTCGCCACGCCCAGTTCCTGCGCAAGCCGCTCGGCGGAGCCGCGGTCCGGCCCATCGCCCACCATCTTGAGGCGCGCCGGCATGTGCTTACGCAAGGCGGCCAGCACGCGCACGCAATCGTGAATCCGCTTCACCGGCCGAAAATTCGATACATGCACCAGCAGCGGCTCCGGGTTGCGGTGCGGACGAATCGTATACTGCTCGAGATTCACGGAGTTGTAAATCACGCGCACCGGCTTTTCGATCCCGAAGACTTCCTTCATCCGGTCGCTGAGATTCCGGCTCACGGCAGTGATCCCGTCGGATTGCTCAATCGCGAACTTCGTAATGAGGTGGTAGGAGCGGTCCGTCCCCACAAGGGTGATGTCCGTGCCGTGGAGCGTGGTTGCGATCGGGATTGCGATTCCGCGCGAAGCGAGAACGGCCCGGGCCAGATAGGCCGAAATGGAATGGGGAATCGCATAGTGTACGTGGAGGATATCGAGCGCATAGCGTTCCGCCACCTCCGCCATGCGCGAAGCCAGCGCGAGGGTGTACGGCGGATACTGAAAGAGGGGGTATGTGGCGACTTCCACTTCGTGATAGTGAATCCGGTCCACCGATGTATCCAGGCGAATCGGGTTGGCGTAAGTAATGAAATGGACGTCGTGGCCGCGCCGCGCCAGTTCGAGCCCGAGTTCGGTGGCCACGATGCCGCTGCCGCCGTAAGTCGGGTAACAGGTGATTCCGATTCGCATAACGCTCCCTTTTTGATCTTAGAGGACGAATGCCCCCAAGCAATCCACGCACGCAAAAAGAGACCCTGATCGTTGTGGCCCATCCGGACGATGAAACCCTCGGCTGCGCCCACGAGCTGCTTCGAAACTCCGCCGGATGCCACGTCCTCCATGTGACGGATGGGGGCCCGTTTGAGGCTCGATTCTGGCAGCAGGCGGGCGCCGCTTCCCGCGAAGAATATGCCGCCCGTAGAAAAGCGGAACTGCATGCGGCCATGCGCGTATTCGGCCTTAACGAGACGCAGCTTGAAATGCTGCCCGTGGCAGACCGCGAAGCACCCCGGCAAATCCCCACGCTCCTTGCGGAGATCGCCGCACGCCTTCGCGAACTTCGGCCGGCCATCGTCTACACGCATCCGTTCGAAGGCGGCCACCCGGATCACGACGCCACCGCTTTCGCCGTCCAACACGCCTGCGCCTCGATTCAGGCGGAAGGGCTGCCTTTGCCCGAACGGCGCGAGTTCACCGGCTACCACGCCCGCAACGGCGAGTTCCATTCCGGGGACTTCCTCTGGGAGGCGAACGCAATTGTGGATGCGCCGCTAGCGCCCGCGGAGCAGACGCTAAAGCGCGAGGCGCTCGATTGCTATCGCAGCCAGCAGCGGGTGATCGCGCGCTTCGCCCTATCGCCCCAGCGCTGGCGCATCGCGCCGGTCTACGAGTTCACCCGCCGCCCTCACGCGGGGCCGCTCTATTATGAGATCCGCGAGATGGGCTACCGCTTTGAAGAATTCGCCGCGCTGGCCGCGGCCGTGAGTTAGAGCACCTTCACGAATGCGACAGCCAGGCCATCTCCCCAAGCGAAGCGGATGCGGCCCGCCTTGTCTCCACTTGGTTCGATCTTGATTGTGAGCATCTCCGTAACCGGGTTATCGCGGCTCCCCACGAGCGCCACCCGGCCCAGATCCTGCGCCGCATCGTACTTGAATGCGCCCCACTGGTTGGCCACCTTGTTCACGATCAATTGCGTCGTGCCGTCTTCCGCCACCAGCATGAACAGGCTATACGTGCCCGCGGGCACCTTGAGGCCGTTGATCTCGATATCCACGGGCGTCGTGAGCTTTGTGGCTTCATCCGCGCCCAGCCGCCAAACCTGCCCGATCGGGATGAGGGTCCCCATCAATTCACGCCCTTTGAGCGAAGGCCGCCCATACTCGATCTCGATGGTCTTCCCGCCGATGACGCCCTGCGTCTTTTCATGCGGGCTCACCCGGTCTTTCGGCTGCGTGGCGGCAAACGGAACGCACATCAGGGCCAATGCGAAGCTCATGCCGGCAAGCGCAAGGCGGCGCGGGAAGCGGTTTGCGGACGTCATCGTGTCAACTCCCAGTCTCAAATTCCGGCTGCCGGACGCACCGGCGCGGTATGCTCATTTTCCCACACCGCTCCCCCGGAAATTTCGAGTGCCTTCCGCTTACGGCGCTGGGAGCAGTTCGGCCTTCTCGATGCGATCCATCTTCGGGAAAAACATCTCCACGTAAGCGCCGCCTTCCCGCATCAGCCGGCCCTGATCCACATCGTCGCCGTAGCTCTTCATCTTCGCCAGCGCCTCCATGCCGCTTACCACCCGGCCAAAGGGTGCAAAGCCTTGGGCGTTGAGCGGCGCGTTGTTGCCCATGTTGACGAACACCTGCATGGTGCGCGAATCGGGGCCGGATGCGGCGAAGGCCACCGTGCCGCGCGTGTTCGATTGCGTGCGCGGCTCGTCTTCGAGATACTCCTGGTTCCACTTGGAACTCTTGCGCGGGCTATTGCTGATGCCCCACTGGACGACAAAGCCGGGTTGCACGCGGTATACGGGGCTGCCTGGATAGTAACCCTCCTTGAGCAGCGCGTAGAATCGGTCTGCCGCCAGCGGAGCCCATTTGCGCGTCACCTCAATCGTGAAATCACCCTTCGTGCTCGTGAACTTCGCGCGATAGGCTTCCGGCGAGGGTTCCGGCTTCGCTTCTTCAACCGGGGCTGGCGCCGGTTCCGCCGCCTTCTCCTTGGGGGCGGGCGAACAACTCACAAACCAAAGAGCCAGCGTGACGGATGCAGCGAAACATACGGGAATCAATGTTTGTCTGTGTTTCATGAGCGTCTCTCTCCCTGGGCCGGTTGCCGGGCGTCGAGCCCTGCCTGCGTTGAGCATACCGCAGCCTTGGACGAACTTCTGCCCCAACCTCGAATGGGAGTTACACTCACAAATTAGCGCTTCCGGCCGATATGCCGAATGGCGCATGCTTGGGATCGCCTCTCCCATTGACGGACAATGGAGGCTGGCGCGCGGCTTCTGGGAACCACGAAGAGCATGAGCCCTCCGCCAACGCGCGGACATCAACCGCATGGATATCAACCCGCAAACGGCGGATGCGCCGGCCATCGAAACCGAAGGTCTCGGTAAGCTCTACCACCTCTCCTGGAAGCGGCGGACCCTGCGTGCCGTGGATGCGGTCTCGCTCAGCGTGCCAGCCGGAGCCACCTTCGGCCTACTCGGCCCCAATGGCGCGGGCAAGACTACCTTCGTGAAAATGCTGCTCGGCATGACCGCGCCGACATCCGGAACAGCCCGCATTTTCGGCATCGATTCCCGCCAGCGCCAGGCCCGGCTTCGCGTGGGCTATCTTCCGGAGAACGGGCGTTATCCCAATCATCACACCGGCAGGTCTCTGCTCCGCTTCCAGGGCAAACTCTCCGGCCTGCAAGGGGCGGCTCTCGAACGCCGCATCGATGAGGTGCTTACGCTCGTGAGCATGCGGGAATGGGAGGCGCTTCGCCTGACGAAGGTATCGAAAGGGATGCTGCAGCGCATCGGCATCGCGCAGGCCTTGCTCCACCGCCCCTCTCTGCTGATGCTCGATGAGCCCTCCGATGGCGTTGACCCTGTGGGCCGCAGCCAGATTCGCGATCTGCTCGTGAAGCTCAACGCCGGCGGGGTCACCGTGTTTCTCAATTCGCACCTGCTCGCCGAAGTGGAGCAATCCTGCGCCGAGGTAGCGATCCTCCACCGGGGCCGTCTGTTGCTCACGGGCAACGTAAATGAGTTGACGCGGAAGGAGGGTTACTCCATCTATTGCGAATCCCCCAAAGGCGACCTTCCGCTGGGGCTCGATCATCTGGTGAACGAAGCTCCCCATGCCCTGCGGAAATACGACGATGGCCGCGTGCGCTGGCGCGTCGAGGTGGCCAATCTCGACTTGCTGAACGCCGCGATTGATTTGCTGCGGCGGCGTCATAGCCTGATTGAAACCATTGAGAAGAACCGCGCCACGCTCGAGCAGGTGTTTCTCGGTGCTGTGCGCGGGGGTGGCGAATGAGCCGGCGCCCTTCCCTTCCCGGTGCTCTCCCGGCCTTCTCCGCGATCGCGGAAGACACCATCCGGGAAGCATTCACGCGCCGGCTGGTTTGGGGAATCTATGGCTCCACGCTATTCATCCTGCTCTTCCTTCTCTTCGTGCTGGAGATCG
>JADYZL010000495.1 GCA_020853155.1 Bryobacterales bacterium | reverse complement strand
TGCAGGAACTGTGCATCGTGGGCAACTTCGTCGAGGTTTTCCTGGCGAAAGAAGGCCACGGGAACCCGGTCGGCATCAACTACCTGGAGAAGATCCAGCGCCCCCACCTGCCTTCGATGTATGGCGCAATGCTGGCGGGTGTGGATTATGTGCTGATGGGCGCGGGGATTCCCCTGAAGATTCCTGGAGCGCTCGATGCGATTTCCCGGTATGAGACCGCCACCTATCCTCTGGCGGTGAAGGGGGCGGAGGCGAGCGATCAGTTCCTGATGAGCTTCAACCCGCTCGACTATGTGGAAGGCGAGCCGCCCACGCTCACGCGACCCAAGTTTCTCGCGATTATCGCCTCAAATACCCTGGCCATCACTATGTTGAAGCGAGCCAACGGCAAGGTGGATGGCTTTATCGTGGAAGGCCCCGTCGCGGGCGGGCACAATGCCCCGCCGCGCGGCAAACTCGAGCTGGACGCCAACGGGGAACCGGTTTACGGCGAACGCGACGTGGTGGATCTGCCCAAGTTGTGCGAACTGAATGTGCCGTTCTGGCTGGCTGGGGGGTACGGCAACGCGGAAGGAGTCTGCCGCGCGATCGAAGCGGGCGCGGTTGGAGTTCAGGTGGGCACGCCCTTCGCCTTCTGCGCGGAATCGGGTTTTGAGGAATCTTACCGCTTCAGCGTGCTCAAGAAGGCCCGCGACGGGAAGGCCAAGATCTTCACGGATCCGCATGCCTCGCCCACCGGTTTTCCTTTCAAGGTGATTCCGCTTGAAGGCACGCTTTCCGAGCAAGCCGTCTACGACGCGCGGCCCCGCATCTGCGACCTGCACTATCTGCAGGAAGCCTATAAGAAGACGGACGGCGGCGTCGGCTTCCGCTGCGCCAGCGAGCCGCTCACGACCTTCGTGGCAAAAGGCGGAGACCCGGCGGAATCCCCCGGACGGAAGTGCCTCTGCAACGCGCTGATGGCCAACGTGGGCCTGGCGCAGCACCGGAATGGCAACCGCGTCGAAGCCGGGCTGCTGACTTCGGGCAACGATGTTTCCGAACTGGCGCAGTTCCTGCCCGAAGAGGGGCTTCACTATACGGCTGCCGATGTGCTCCAGATCCTGCTGGGGCGGGTTTGCGAACCGGAGCCGGCGCTGGTGGGTGCAATCGCCGGCGATTCGTAGCGCAAGCTGCGGGCTGAACGAACCCTGCGGGGCGGGCTAATCGGCGCTCGTATGGTCATGAACGATGCGCCAGCCCTTGGCGGTCTTGCGCAGCACGATGGTGAAGCGTCCGGCGGCGTTGCCACCACCCGCTTCCGAGCGCTGTAGTTCGAAGCGGCCAATCGCGAAGGCATGCTCTTCACCAAGCGGCTTCACCTCCACATCCGAGAACGTCAACTTCCCCATCTTCCCGGCGTTGCCATAGGTGAGACGGTATCGCTTTTCCAGGCCCTCAAACCCTCGTGCTACTGTCTTGCCGACAAAGGTGATGTCGGGTGACTTCTCATAGCCTTCGAGGAAGCCGTTCAAGTCTCCGCGATTCCAGGCCTCTTGTTGCATTTCCAACACGGCTTGGACGTCGCGCTGGACATCCGCGGCGGAGTGGCCGAAGGCGGACAAACCGGTAAGAATGCAAAGGAGCAGGAACGGACGCCGGATATTCATGGACTTCAGCATAACCGGTTCCCGGTTTCCGGGGCGGGCGTGCAGGCGCTCTTTCCTACTCTGGGTATGGGCTTCATGCGAGAATCAGAGGATTCGATTACGGGGAGGCTGTGTATGACGAAGCATCTATTCGGAGGGGCTGGTGGGGCGTCCGCGGGGGCGGATCTGGGTTTTCTGGCGATGCGCCTGGTTGCCGGCCTGGGGATCGCCTTCGGGCACGGTATCCTGAAGCTTCCGCCTTCGGAAGGTTTTGTGAAAGGCGTGGTCGGCATGGGGATGCCTGCATTCATGGCATGGGGCGCCACGTTTGCCGAGTTGGGCGGCGGCATTCTTCTGGTGCTGGGGCTGTTTACGCGCCCGGCGGCGGCGCTGATTCTGTTCACCATGTGTGTTGCGCTGTTTGGGGTTCACGCGGCACAACCCTTTGCCCGTCAGGAGCTTGCGCTGCTCTACGGGGTGATCGCGCTGTTCTTCGTGCTGTCGGGGGCGGGCCGCTTCAGCATCGATTCGATGATTCGTAAGTAATAAATTACGTTAAAGGCGGCGGGTTAGCTGGATTTGAAAGGGTAGCCTGACGGAAGAGATTCAATCCCGAAGGCGTTTGGCAAATGCCGCGGCGCGGGTAAATTGGGCTTCGAGATCGCCTTCGCCGGAAAGTGCATCGAACTGCGTCTGCCATTCGTTCAGATACTCCGCCATCGCGGTGCGGATCTCATCGCGATTGGTGGCGAGGATGTCTTTCCATACCGGAAAGGGGCTGAGGGCCAGGCGGGTTGCATCGAGCAGGCCGGGGCCGGCGAGGACTGGTGTTTCCTGGTGGAAGCTCTGTTCGAGCGAGGCCGCCAGCGCCGTGGATAGCAGTTGCGGCAAGTGCGAGGTACGGGCCACCGCAGCGTCATGTTGGGCGGCGCTCATCCGCACCGGCTTCGCGCCGATCGTTCTCACCAGTTCCTGAAGTTCGTCGAAGCGCGGGCTTGTGACTCCGTCCTCGGTGGTGAGCACCCATAAACGTCCTTGAAAGAGCGAGGGGTCCGCTTCCTCCACGCCGCCTTTTTCCTTGCCCGCCATGGGATGCCCGCCAATGAACTCCATCTCCGCGACGGCTTGCGCGGCTTTCACAATGGCGCGCTTCGTGCTGCCGGCGTCGGTGACGATGGCGCCAGCGCGAACGAGGCCGCGAAGCCGCGGCATGGTCTCTATAATGGACTGAATGGTTGCGGAAAGAAGGATCAGATCGGCCTGAGGCGCCGCTTCTTCGAGCGTCATCCCCTCGTCAACGATCCCCAGCGCGAGCGCCTTCCCGAGCGTCGCCGGCGAAGAAACGCCGAGCACGCGGCGGGCGATTCCCGCCTGTTTCGCCGCCAGAGCGAACGAGCCTCCGATCAGCCCGACACCTACAACCGCGATGGTGAGCGCCATACTTTCAGACTGGCCTTTCCCGGAGCGCAGCGGGCGCCCCTCCCCTCTAATCCGGCCGGCATGGCGGCTCGATTCTCTCCGCCGCGTTCCGAGCGAAGCGCGCGGAAGAAGCTGCGTCAATCTTCCGATTTCGTTGAAGTGCCTTCAGCGGCGGCGAAGCGCACCTTTTGCAGACTCCGCATTTCATCCACGATGCGTTCGAAAATGCGGCGAACCGCGGCATCGTCGAGAGGACCCCGATTGTGCGAGAGCACGTTGTTCATGACGGCGTCTTCGCGTTTCGGTTCGTAGATCGGCATCGTGAATTGTTCCTTGATGCGGCCGATCTCTTCCACGACGCGGGTGCGCGCGTTCAACAGTTCGAGCAAACGTAAATCGATGGCGTCGATTTCCTCACGCTGCCGGGCAAGCGCGCTCTCACCGTTCGAAGGGTTCCCGTTCATCGATTCACAGCCTCCGGGGCGCGCGTGCCTTGCTTGAGGTCCCGCACGAGTTCCTC
>JADYZL010000494.1 GCA_020853155.1 Bryobacterales bacterium | reverse complement strand
CACACGAATCCGCTGTTTCTTCCCGATTGCCCGCTGCCCGCGAACGTGATCGCACATGCGGATTACGAACGCTGCCTCGACGGCGCCGAAATGGTTCTGTTCGTTCCGCCTTCGCACGCGATGAGGCAAGCCGTCCTCTATGTGAAGCCGTGGCTCCATCCAGGGCAACTCCTGGTGAGCGCCACGAAGGGCCTCGAAGAGAACACGCACCTGCGGATGAGCCAGGTGATCCGGGGTTCGTTGCCGGAGGAGTTTGCCGGGCGGGTCGCCGTACTCTCCGGGCCCAGCTTCGCGCGCGAAGTCGCCCTTGGCGAACCGGCTGCGCTCGTTGTGGCCTCAAGCAACGCGGAACTGGCTTCCGCAGTGCAGGAACGGCTTTCGGGAGGCAATCTCCGCCTCTACACGAACCAGGATGAAGTGGGCGTCGAGCTGGGCGCTTCCGTCAAGAACGTGATTGCGATCGCCGCCGGGGTTTGCGCCGGTCTGGGGCTCGGCAGCAACACGCTGGCCGCCCTCATCACACGGGGCTTGGCTGAGATCACCCGGCTGGCGCTCGCCTATGGGGCGAAGCCCGCCACCATGGCCGGACTTTCCGGTATGGGAGATCTTGTGCTCACGTGCAACGGCGCTCTTTCGCGCAACCGCTCGCTTGGCATCGATCTCGCAAAGGGCCGCGCGCTCAACGAGATTCTGGGCGGCATGTCCATGGTTGCCGAGGGCGTGAAGACGACCTTCGCCGCTCTCGAACTGGCCAAGGAGCGCAACGTCGAGATGCCGATTACGGCCCAGATGTCCGACCTTCTCTCGGGCCGGAAATCGGCGACGGAAGCGCTCCGTGAGCTAATGGAACGCTCACTCAAACCGGAGTAGCGGCCATGCGCGGGAACGCTCCAATTAACGCAGCACCTTGAGTTCCGCGGGCCGCATGGCCTTACCCTTTTCTTTCTTCTTCGGCCAGGCCTTGCCGATCTTCGCGGATGCCGTGAAGATAGCCCCGACCGGGATAACTCCGGCCAGCTTGTGGTTGCCTACCGCAGCCAAGCCCATGGACGCGATACAGCCGCACTGGGAGCAATCTGGGTTGCCACCGAACTGGCAGGGCGTCACTTCACCCCGCAAATCCGCCGTGAGCGTCTTCGTCGTGAGGGCAAAAATACAATCGTCGGGGCTTTGGGGGGGCGCCGCGAACTCACGGATGAGGCCCTCTCGCATGTCGAGCTTCGGGAACGCTTTCCGAAGCGCGAGCAGATCTTCGATCGCTCGTTTGCGCTCGTCCGGCGTGAGGATTTCCGGCATCGAATCGCCCATTTGCGGGGTGAACATGCTGAACCACACCCGGTGGATTTCCGGACGCGGCGTCCAATACTCGAGGAACTCCCGGAGATAGCCGGGGCGCTTCATCATCTGGCCGGTGATCGTCGAATGGATGGTGATCCGCTGGCCGACGATGTTCTTCTGAATCCGCTCATAGGTCGCCGGGCTGCGCCGCGCGTCATGCTCCTCGCGAAGCCCGTCGATGCTCACCACCACCGTCAATCGGGGCATCGTGGCCCACTCCGGGGCGATGGGGCGGAAGGCGCTCGTCACCAACTGAACGTGGATGTTCCGCGCCAGGATTTGGGGCACGAGCGCTTCCATTTCCTTGTATCGCACCAGCGGATCTCCGCCCACGAGCGAAAGGTGAAGCGGCCGCAGCCGGTCCACGACTTCGAGAATGCCGTCAATCAACGCCTGGCCTTTGCGGTCATTCAATTCCCGGAGCAGGGTGTTCCCGCCGAGGTGCGCCTCATCGTAGGCGTAGCAGCCGGGGCAGCGTAACGGACATTCCTTGGTGACTTCAATGGAGAGAGAAGGCGCTTGCCCTTTCAGGATCTTTCCCCAGGCCCGCAAAATATCGGCAGATTGCAAAACGCCCCTCCTCGCTGACAGACGGTTAGAGCCGCGTACGCGATTCCGAAAAAAGAAGCATCGGAAAGTGTGCACGGCGGGTTTCATCCCTGCGTCCCACGACCCAGGCAGTGGAACGCAGCTAGCGTTGCGGCGGGCAAGGGCTGAACCCCTTACCCGATTAACCAATTTAGCTACCCTCATCAATTCTCGCACGTGGACATACCAAAGAGGGCACGCGACAATGAAAGCTCCCGATCTTCATGTCCGGATCGCCCGAACCCTCACTCGCAGAAAGTCCGGTTGCAGCCGTCTCTTCAAAGCGGGCGCTGAGCCTCATTTTCGCCACCATCTTCCTGGATCTTCTGGGTGTGGGGATCCTCGTGCCGGTGATCCCTTTCCTGGTGCGGCAGTTTGATTCCGACGCGCTCACGGTGGGGTTGCTCGCCCTGAGCTTCTCCGCGGCGCAATTCGTTTGCGCACCCGCCCTGGGTGTGTATTCGGACCGGCACGGACGCCGCCCCGTTTTGCTGATCAGCCTGCTGGGAACGGCCTTCGGCTATTTCCTCTTTGGGATGGCAGGGTCTCTGCTGGTGCTGTTCATCGCACGGTTGATCGATGGCGCCACCGGAGGAAACATGAGCACGGCCCAAGCTTACATCGCCGACATCACGCCTCCGCAGGATCGCGCCAAGAACTTTGGGCTGGTGGGCGCGGCGTTCGGCCTCGGCTTCATCATCGGACCCGCGATGGGCGGCTTGCTCGCCAATATCAGCCTCTCCGCCCCGGCTTACGCCGCGGGCACACTCACGCTGCTCACGGTGAGCTTCAGCTATTTCTATCTGCCGGAAACGATCGGCGCGGAAACCCGCCGCGCCTCCCGGATCCGATTCGCGGACGTGAATCCTCTTACGCAGTGCTTCGCCGCGATGCGCCGTCCCGCGCTGTTGCCGCTGCTGGCGGCCATCTTCTTTCTCAACTTCGCCTTCAGCGGATTGCAGACCAACTTTGCCGTGTATACGTCCGACAAACTCGGGATGGGTCCGGAAGCGAACGCGATGGTGTTTGCCTATATCGGCGTGATTGCCGTTCTCATGCAGACGGTGGTGATTCGCCGCTTGTCCGCTCGCTTCCCGGACCGTGCGCTCGCCGCCGCCGGGTTGGGATTGATGGCGCTTGGCTTCCTTGCCACGGCCTTCGCCTACGACAGCCTTACGCTCTATCTGGCCTCCACGCTCACGCCGATGGGCAGCGGCCTCACCACGCCGACCCTCACGAGCATGCTCTCCGGGGAAGTCTCTTCGCGGGAGCAGGGTTGGATTCTGGGCGCCAGCCAATCCTTCGCGAGCCTTGCGCGCATCGCCGGCCCCGTCTGGGCGGGCCTCGTCTACGACCACATCAGCCAGGGCGCACCGTATTGGACCGGCTCTATCTGGCTAGTGGTGACCCTCTTAGTGTTGGCCATTTTTGGCCGCCGCAAGCTCGCAGCGGCGTAGGGCGCGGCCGGAAGCGTGCGCGCGAATCTTACAGATCTTACAGTTTCGTTGGATTCTCGGGTATGTAAGGGTCCGAGGTTGCCGCGGGAGATGGCGAAGAAGTTGTTGCGCGCCGCGAGGCGGGTGAAAGGGGAAGCACTCGGAAGGCCTTCGTTGCTTGTTGGCGGACCACTACCGGGGATGGCCGCGAAGCAGGGAGCGATGTTCCGGGGAAAGGGCGGGCGCCTTACGAACAAGGCGCATCGGGCGGATGCGCGGGTTGAAGGCGCCGGCTGGGCGCCCCAAGAGCCTATGATAGACTCGCAACTGCCATGGCGCCCCAGCCCCTCAAGCACACTGTTCTTGCCGCATTCGCGACGGCATGTCTTTTGACCGTCGCCGCTGCCCAACAGCCCCGAATTCTCGTACAGGGCCACCGTGGCGCGCGCGCCGAGCGGCCGGAGAATACGATCCCTGCCTTCGAGTATGCGATTTCGCACGGCGTGGATGTTCTTGAACTCGATGTGTCGGTGACGAAGGACAATGTTCTCGTCGTCTCGCACGATCCGGTGCTTGAGACGCCCGTTTGTTCGGGCCCCGAGAACAAGGTGCTGATCCGGACACTCACTCTGGCTGAAATCCGGCGGTGGGATTGTGGCAAGCTGAAGAATCCCCAGTTTGCGAAGCAGGTCCCGGTACCGGGAACGCGGATGCCGACCCTCGATGAAGTCTTCGCCCTGGCGCCTCGCGGCAACTTCGAATTCAATGTCGAAACCAAGATCTCTCCGAAGCGTCCGGAGCTTGCGCCACCGCCCGAGGAGTTCGCACGATTGGTCTTCGATCAGATCCGCAAGCACAAGCTCGAGAAGCGGGTGATCCTGCAATCCTTCGATTTCCGCACGCTGATCGCGATGCGCAAACTCGCGCCCGCAGTACGACTCTCCGCGCTCACCTCGAATGACCCGCGGGATTTCGCGGCAATCACCGCCGAGGCGGCGAACGCCGAGATCATCTCCCCCCACTTTCATCTGGTGACTCCCGAAAAAGTGGCGGCCGCTCACAAGGCGGGCATCCAGGTGGTTCCATGGACGGCGGACGACCCGGCCGAGTGGGAGAGGCTCATCGCGGCGAAGGTGGACGCGATCATCACCGATGACCCGGTTGCACTGCTCGCCTATCTGAAGGCGAAGGGCTTGCATTAGCCGGTCTTGCCAGAGCGCGGAGACCGCGGCGACCTGGCCGGCGTTGGCCAGACCGCCGCTCCATATCAGAACGTGAGCTTCAAGGCGAACTGAATTTGCCGCGCCGGCCCCGCGCTGTTGATGGTTCCGAACGCCGCCGCGGTGATGTTCGCCGAGGGCCCGCCGAAGTTCGTGTGGTTCAGGATATTGAAGAATTCACTGCGAAACTGCAGCGACATCCCCTCACGAAACGGGAGCTGAAAGCGCTTATTCAAACCCATGTCCAGTTCCCAAAGCCCCGGCGCGCGGAAGGAGTTTCGCCCGACATTGCCAAAGGGCTCGGCCGCGGTGGGAACGGCAAAGGCGGCTTTGTTGAAGTACGTGGTGATCATCGAGGCCCCGGCCGGGCGCTTCGGATCTCCCACGAGGTTCGGCCGCTGTGTCGCAACCCCGCGCCACTCGGAAAGCCGCCCGGTGGCATCGAGCGCCGACGATGGCGTGTAGGAGATGTTGACCGGCAGCCCGGAATTGGCCGTGTTGATAGCGCTGAATTCCCAACCACCGAGAATGGCGTCGACGAGGCCGTTCCAACTCGACCCGTACTTCCGTCCGCGGCCGAACGGCGCCTGATACACCAGGCTGCTCATGTTCACGACGGCGACATCGTAGCTGGTGGGCCCGCGCTCGTTCTTGAGATCACGGATATTCTGCACGGTCACGTTGTTCTCAAGCGCTTGTTCGCTGTTCCCGAGGGCCTTCGACCAGGTGAAGGCATTCAGAAAATAGAGGCCGCCCGCGAAGCGATGTTCGGCTCGCACCGATAGGCCGTTATAGCTGGTTTGTCCGGCGGGGTTCACCCAGGTAATCGCTCCGAACGCCTGGTTGGGGCGCCGCGCTTGCACCCCCAGGCTTTG
>JADYZL010000493.1 GCA_020853155.1 Bryobacterales bacterium | reverse complement strand
GATGCATCGGGATCGTATTTTTTACAATTGCAACAGGCAGATTCCGGAATCGGTCCCGCAGAAAATGCCCATCCGGCTTCGAAGTCACCAGCGCGAGATCGAATTTCGGCAGCAACCGGGCTTCGAGCGCGGCTGCCGCCCGGGCAAAACGAGTATGAACCGCTCGTGCAGCCGCGCCCCCTTCGACGGCGGAGCGTTCATGCCACACGGATTCGATGTTGTGGAGATCGATTACCAGGCGGTCGCACGCGGGCCGAAGAATCTCTGCGTAAGACGCGCACCAGAAATGCTCCACAATGGCCACGTCGTAGCGCCGGCCATCGATCGCCGCGCGAAGCGCATCCCCGAAACCCGCGAAACGATCCACCAGCGGCGGCACATCACGCACCAGCCTCGATACATTCCTCAGGCTCCTCGGCAGCAGCGCCTTGCTGTGAAAGGGCAACGCCTGATTTGTCCAGCGATCCACGCCTTGCGGCCGGAAGCCGCTCCCACGCGGCGGATTCCCCGCGGAATCGTGCTGCACGAAACAGAACACATCGGTCTCGTACCGCGGGAGCAGGTATTCGAGGATCGAGGCGGAACGCAATGCTCCCCCACCGACCATCGGATACGGCGATTCCGGGGTGAGGAAGAATGCTCTAGGCCGTGTGCTCAAACCGTTTCACCGCCTCTCGATACACTTCGCGGGTAGCACGGGCGGTCTTTTGCCAGGTGAATGCCCCGGCACGCCGCAATCCGCGCATCGCCCATTCCCGCTGAAATGCGGCATCGCCGGCAATGCGCCGAAGCGCCGCCTGCAAGGAATCGCCGCGCTCCGCATCCACCACGATCCCATCATCCGCCACCAATTCAGAAAGCGCCGGGGCTTTCCCCACGATCACCGGCGCGCCGCACTGCATCGCTTCGAGCACCGGCAAGCCGAACCCCTCATACCCGGAAGGGTAGACCACGGCAAGCGCGCCCGAATAGAGCGCGGGCAACGCCTCGTCCGGGATGGCGCCGGAATACTCGAGGCCCGGTTCAAGCGGCGGAGGAGTGAAATCTTCCCGCCGGCGCCCGGCGATCTTCAGTGGGATCCCCGTTGCGGAGAATACCGGCCTCCAGGCTTCGACGAGCGCCCAAAGATTCTTTCGCGGCTCTAGCGTACCCACAAAGAGGAAATAGGGTTCCGGACGGGCGGGTGGCGTCACAGGACGGAAGCGCTCGTCCGCCGCGAGCGGAATCGCGTGGACCCGGTCAGAAGAAATCCGGAAGGTACCGAGGATCTCTCTCCGCATCGCCTTGCTCACCGTGATCACCTGATCGGCGAAGCCAAGACGCAGCATCCATGGCAGCCGTCGCCGGATCCGTTGCGCCGCTGGCTGCCATTCCGGATGGATCCAGGGCGAAAGATCGTGAATCGTGACGACCGCGGGAACGCGATGGCGCAGAGGTACGGCGAAATCCGTGCCGTGAAAGACCGCGGCATTGAGTTGGTTGCAGAGGCGGGGCAGGCCAAACAGCCACCAGCGCCGCTCCCAACCTTCACGGAATTCGGCGTGTACGTGAACCCCCGCCCTCACGATCCGCTCCCCTCCGCCGATCGGCCGGTCGGCCGCCACGTGAATCTCGTCCCCCGGAGCTTGCGACGCCAGAGCCACGGACAGTTCCTCGACATAGCGGCGGATGCCACCGGTAGCCACGGTCAAAGGGCCGCCATCGAGCAGAATCCGCATCCCGGGCCGGCCGGGGAATTCCCCCTGCGTATGTCCCTCTTCCATAAGCTGGAGCTACTTATACTGCAGTTCCCAATCGTAGGCGATCCGCGGGTGGTTATAGGCAATCCGCCCCTCATCCTTGGGATTGTAGGTGCGGTCCGTCACATAAACGAGCATGGATGGACGGCTGCCGATCACCTTGTATCCGTGGCCCACCCCCGGCGGGATCTGGATCTTCCACGGCCGGAGTTCTCCCGCGTAGATCGTGTTCTTCCGTCCGAACGTGGGAGAGTCTTTCCGCAAATCCACCAGCGCCACCTGCAGCATCCCGTGGGCGGGCACCCAGCAATCGGTTTGCTCCAGATGGTAGTGAAACGCCTTGATGATGCCTGGATAATTGCACGCGGCGGAAACTTGCGTCGTCTCGGGAGGAAAGCCCTCCACGAGGCTCTGGCCGCCTCGCATCACTTCAAGAAAATAGCCCCGGTCGTCCGGCCACAGCGCATAGGGTTCAATCCGCACGCCATGGATCAACTTCGCCGAATCGGCGGAGAGAATCACATCGCCGATCCCGGATTCGCAACCGGGGTATTCAAGATGGAGCGAAGCGTTACTTGCAATCGAATTCATCACAGACTCCCGCCCTGCACTTTCTATTCCGCGTTGCCGCACCGGGATTTGTCAACGACGCAATCGGAAGGTTCGCGCCCACGTGTTCGCTTCCCCTCCCCGCTCCCGCCGCCGCGATCACTCCTCGTCTTCTTCGCGGGCTTCGATTTCCTCCGCGGATTCCCGTGGCGTCAAGCGCTCAATCAGAACCTTGGCGATGCGGTTGCGGTCCATCTCCAGTATGGTAAAGCGCAGCCCCTCGTACTCGGTCACATCCGTGTCCTTGGGAATATCGTCGAAGCGATCGAGCAGGAAGCCCGCCAATGTCTCAAACCCCGCGTCGGTAGGCAGATCGATGGAATACTGGTTAGCCAAATCGCGAATCGGAATGGTGCCTTCCACCGTAAATGAAGGGCTTTCGAGCTTCGGCCGGGCCACGCGCTGGTCGTGTTCGTCCTGAATCTCGCCGACGATCTGCTCGAGCGCATCCTCCACCGTCACCAACCCCACGATCAGGCCGAACTCATCCACCACCATCGCCATCTGCACGCGCCCTTCCAGGAATTCGGTGAGCAATTCGTTCACTGGCTTGCTTTCCGGCGCCACCAGATGCCGCCGCAAAAGGTGCCGGAGCTTGAAAGGAGGGGTGGGCCGCTTTACGCGGTTCGCGGCGCGCCGGGTATCCCACACGCGCAGCAGATCCTTGAAGTGAAAAATGCCGATGATATTGCGCGGTTCTTCCTCATAGACGGGGATCCGGGAATACTGGCTGCTCATGACGCAATCGAGCACCTGGCTGAGTTTGGCATCCACGTTCAGGGAAACCACATCGTTCCACGGAACCATAATTTCCCGCGCGGAAACGTCCTGCAGATCGAGCGTCCGGTGAATCACCCGCTCTTCGAACTCACCGTAGTGGTCGCTCGCCTTCCCCGCTGTCGCGATGTACTTCAGTTCCTCGATCGAATGCGCGCCGCCACCGCCGCCGGATCGCACGCCCAGCAGCCGGCTAAGCCGGGAAGAAGAGGTTTCAATCAACCAGACGAACGGTTCCACCACGCGGTAGAACACCAGCAGCACCGGCGCCACCAGCGTCGCGAACCGGGCGCTATTCTCAATCGCGACATTCTTGGGAACGACTTCGCCGATCACCACTGTTACGAAGGTCATCAAAGAAAAAGTGAGGGCGAGGGCGACGCCGTGCAGCGCCCATTCGGTAGCGGGGGTCACCAGTGGACCGGCCAAGGCCATCAGGCTGGCGAAGATCGTTTCTTCGCCGGCCCAGCCGATGCCCAGGCTGGCCAGCGTCACCCCCACCTGCACCACGGAAAGCAATCGCTCTGTGTTCGAGAGCAGGCTCAAGGCTGCCGTCGCGCCCACGTTTCCCTCGCCGGCCATCTCCCGCAGCCGGGATCTGCGCACGGAAAGCAATGCGACTTCCGACGCGGCGAAAAACGCGTTCACTGCAACCAGAAAGAAGAGAAATGAGAAGCGGTAACCGAAGTTGGCGTCCATGAAAATGGGGTCAGCGGCCCGCGGCACTCACCGCCAACCGTCCTGGGCGGCCTCCGATGATGTGCCACAATTCGAGTGTGTCCAGGTCGAAACTGTTCGAGCGGTCTCTTAAATATATCAATTTCCTCATCCTGGCCTTCCTGCTCGCCGTGCTCGGGCTGATTGGCTGGTTCGGATGGCGCACCCTGCCCACGGTGAGCGGCAGCGTGGAAGCCCCGCTCTCCGCCGCCGGCAAAGTGGTGCGGGATTCCCAGGGCACGCCTCATATCATAGCCGCTTCTCTCGACGATGCCCTGTTCCTTCAGGGTTACGTCACCGCGCAGGACCGGCTGTGGCAAATGGATGCCATCCGGCGCTCTACCGCCGGAAATCTGGCCGAGATCGCCGGCAAGGCGGCGCTTCCGCTCGACATCCGCGCCCGGCGTATCGGTTTCGCGCGGACGGCGCGGCTCCAGGAGACACGGCTCAGCCCGGAAGACCGCGCCCTATTCGCCGCCTATGCCCGCGGAGTGAATTATTTCATTGACACGCATCGCGATAAGTTGCCGCCCGAATTTGCCATTCTTCGCTACGAACCCCGCCCTTGGACCATTGCGGATTCGATCCTCGTGGGTCTCCGCATGGCCGCCGACCTCACCTCCACCTGGGAAATGGACCTGGATAAAGAGCGCATGACCCGGGAAGTGGCCGCGACGTTTCCGGAACTGGATGAGGTGCAGTTGCGCACGCTCGTCAACGGGCTGTTCCCCGTCAGGTCGGGGAACGAGGTGCTGGCCGGTTCGAATGCCTGGGTCTTGTCCGGCGCGCGCACGGTTTCCGGCAAGCCATTGCTCGCCAACGATACGCATCTTGGGGTGAGCTTTCCCTCAGTCTGGACGATGGTTCACCTGAAAGCACCCATGGCGGACGGATCTCCGCTCGATGTCGCCGGATTCACCCTGCCGGGAATTCCCATGGTGATTATCGGGCACAACCGCCGCATCGCCTGGGGCGTGACAAGCCTTGGCGCCGATGTGCAGGATCTCTACGAAGAGCGCATGGACCTGAACGCGGGCGTATATCAATTTGGCTCGGAAGTCCGGCGGGCTGACCGCATTGTGGAAGGCATTCGCGTGAAGGGCGAGCCGGACGTGCGCCTGACCGTCTTTGTCACCCAGCACGGCCCACTCATTTCCCAGGCCGGGGAAGCTCCCTATAACCGGAATCTCTCGCTGCAATGGACCGCGCTCGACCCCGATTTCTCGTCATTCCCCTTCCTTGAGCTGGGCCTTGCCCGGGATTGGACCGCCTTCCGCAAGGCGCTTTCGCGCTTCAACGGCCCCGGGCAAAATTTCGTCTATGCCGATATCGATGGCAACATCGGCTTTCAGGTGGCCGCCCGCCTCCCCCGCAGAACGCGCGCCGCCGGCGATACGCCGATGCCCGGGTACACGGGCGAACACGAATGGCAGGGCTACGTACCTTTCGAGGAACTGCCCTCGATCTACAATCCGCCATCCGGGCGCATCGTCAGCGCTAACCAGAACCCCTTTCCGCCGGATTTCCCCGATGCCGGGTCAGGCCGTTTCGCCTCCCCTCACCGCGCGCATCAGATTCGGGCACGCCTTGACGCAAAGCCCAAGTGGAACGCCACCGGAATGCTCGAGATCCAAAAGGACGTGTTTAGCCCGTACTATGCCTTCCTCGCCCGCCAGGTGGTGAGCGCGGCTGGCCGAAAGAGACCCGCGCCCGGCCTCGTGGCCGATGCAATCGAAGTTCTTCGCAACTGGAACGGCCAGGCGGAACTCGACGCCCCAGGCGCCACCATCGCCCGCCTCTATGCGATTGGCCTGCGCGCCGCGGTCCTGAAGCGCCTCGCCCCTAAGTGGGAGCAGGCGGATATGGGCATGGACGACACGGTGGTGGAGCGCATCCTCCTCACGCGGGACCCTCTCTATGCGAAAGATTTCGACGCCTGGCAGCTTGAAGTGCTCGGTAAGGCCCTGGAAGAGAACCGCCCCCGCATGGGCGGGACTCTCGCGAACTGGAAATATCGGGAATTGATGCGCTGGAACGTGGACCATCCCGTCTTTTCGCGGCTTCCTCTCATCGGCCGCTACTTCAACATCGGCCGTGTTCCCATGAGCGGATCCCCCAGTTCCCCCAAGCAGGTCGGCCCGGCCAGCGGCCCCTCGCAGCGTTTTGTCGCCGATCTCTCAAACTGGGATTCAAGTTACGCCAACATTTTGGCCGGAGCCTCCGGCCACCCCCTCTCCAGCCACTACAAAGACCAATGGAAGCCCTTCTACTACGGAACGAGTTTCCCCCTTTCCTTCGAGAAGCTGGACTCGGTGGACATTCTGGAATTCCGGCCGGAGAAGTGAGCCAGCGAGTAGTAGAGACTCCAATCTTTAGCAAACGTTAGAACCTTATCTAATTCCCAAAAAATGGAACTTGCAATTCCCCTAAGTAGCGGATTCTATTGATGTATCACTCATCAACCTGCTCTCTCCGCCCCCTTCCGCGCCGGGATTCCCGCACGGAACGCGTGCCATCCCACTTGGCGGGCCTGCGAGAAATGGCTTCGTTTCGAAAAAAGGGGTTTTTCCCCGAACCGGCTCGTGGGAGCGCCGAAGCGGGGGCGCCCCGCCATCCGTGGACGTTGACACCCCTGGGCGCGTTCGCTAGCCTTAGAACGCACCATGCGGCTCAAGGAATTACCAAAGGTATTGATGGTGGCGTCCGAGGCGGCCCCTTACGCAAAATCGGGCGGCTTGGCGGATGTTTTGGGGGCTCTCCCCACCGCGCTGGCCGAGCGGGGAGCCAAAGTGGCGGTCCTGCTGCCGCGTTATCAATCCATCCCTCGCGCGCAACTGCGCCGGGTGTATGACGATTTCCCGGTCGTCCTTGGCCAGGACGTCTACCGTGGCGAAATCTATCTCCACGAACACCGTGGCGTGCGGTTCTATTTCCTCGATATCCCCGCGTTTTACAATCGCCGTGGCCTCTATTTCGAGGACGGCAAAGATTACCCCGACAACTTCCTGCGATTCGCCGCCCTGAACGTGGCCGGGTGCGAGGCCATCCGGCGCCTCTTCCGCGCCGATATCCTGCATTGCCATGATTGGCAGGCCGGCCTCATCCCGTACTACCTGTCGAAGCGCTACGGAGTAGATCCGACTTTCGCCAGTGTGAAGACGGTATTCACCATTCACAACCTCGCCTATCAGGGCATATTCGGCCGCGATGTGTTGCCGCGAATCGGGTTTGGGGAATCCGCGTTCACAAGCGGCGATCTCGAGTTCTACGGCAATGTCAGCTATCTCAAGGCGGGCATTGCGTTCGCGGACGTGATCACAACGGTGAGCCCTACCTACGCGCGGGAGATCCAGACTCCCGATGCGGGTTGGGGCGTGGACGGTCTCCTCCGCTCGCGCGCCCAGGATCTGCATGGCATCCTCAACGGCGCGGATTACACGATCTGGGACCCCGCCACGGACCCGCACATCGCCGCGCCTTACGATGCGCGGAAGCTTGACGGGAAGGCCGCGTGCCGCGAAGACCTTCTTCGAACCGTGGGCCTCGACCCGGAGGCGCTGAAGACCGCCGCCGTCGCCGGTATCGTCGCACGCCTCTCTTCTCAGAAAGGCTTCGACCTGGTGGCGGAGGTAGCCGGGGAACTGATGAATGAAAACCTCGCGCTGGTGGTGCTGGGGGCCGGGGAACATCGCTATGAGGCCGTTTTTCATCATCTGGCGGAGCGCTACCCTGGCCGCGTGGCTTTCCGCAACGGCTATGACGATGCCCTTGCACACAAGATCGAGGCTGGCGCAGACCTCTTTCTGATGCCCAGCCAGTATGAACCGTGCGGCCTCAATCAGATCTACAGCCTGCGCTATGGCACGGTGCCGGTGGTGCGGGCGGTAGGGGGCCTGGAGGATACCGTAACCGGGGAAACCGGCTTCAAGTTCTCCGGGTATTCCGGCCAGGAACTGCTAGCGGCCGTGCGGGAAGCGGTGAACGCGTTTGAAAATAAGAAGGCGTGGAAGAAGCGGATGCTGGCCGGCATGAAGCAGGATTTCTCCTGGTCGGCCTCGGCGGAACACATGCTGGCGCTTTACCAAACGCTCGCGTCCTGAAACTTTTTGGCTGAATCTGAATCTTAAGGAATGTCACCTTGGGGGAATGAATGGCAGGAATTAATACCCTTACTTTTACGGATACGAATTTCGACACGGAAGTGCTGAATTCGGAAGTGCCTGTCCTCGTGGACTTTTGGGCGGAATGGTGCGGGCCTTGCCGCATGATGGGCCCGACGATCGACGCGTTGGCTTCCGATTTCGCCGGGAAGGCGAAGGTGGGCAAAGTGGATGTGGATTCGAATATCAACACCGCCGGCCGCTACCAGATCCGTGGAATCCCGACGCTGCTCCTGTTCAAGGGCGGCAAGGTCGTGGATCAGAAGGTGGGCGCGATTCCCAAGTCCGAAGTGGAATCGATGCTGAACGCCCACGTCTAGGCGAAGTTCTAGTCTCGCGTGCGAAACAGGGAGAGGCCCCGCGCTTCTCCCTGTTTCTGTTTTGAGTGGCTTCCCACGGCATCGCCATTCCCCGAATGGACCCCTGCGCTCGAAGCGGCTCCCCAGGGCGATTCCGGATTCGATACGCTATTCGAAGCCGCTCGCCGCCTGGGAGGGAAGCCATGGACCGACGATCTATCCTGAAGACCGCTCTTGGCGTGGGGATTGCCGCGGAGCCTGGAGCATCGCCGGCGTTTCTCGCCGGACAGCCCCGCCGCGCATCCCGCCCGAACATCCTCTTCCTTATGGACGATCAGCATCGGGGCGATTGCACTCATGCCGACGGGAACGCCGCCATTCACACGCCCAATATCGACCGCATCGGCGCGGAGGGCGTCCGCTTTCGCCGGGCCTACTCCTGCACGCCCACTTGCACGCCCGCCCGAAGCGGCTTGCTGACGGGCCTCGCGCCGTGGAATCACGGCATGCTGCACATGGTCGCAATGGGCGAACACTACCAGTTCACAAAGCCGCAGGCGATGCGGGACGCCGGATACTACACCACGGCCATCGGAAAGATGCATTACCACCCACAGCGAAATACGAATGGCTACCATCAGGTATTCCT
>JADYZL010000492.1 GCA_020853155.1 Bryobacterales bacterium | reverse complement strand
GACGTTTGGGGAGCAGGAGGGCATCTTCGACCATTTCTTCGCAAGCGAAGATGCGAAGGAAGTCTTCCTCTCGGGTATGCACGGGATGGGCATGCTCAGTTCCCCGCGTGTTGCCGCTAGCTTTGACCTGAGCGGGCATCGAGTGGCGGCGGATCTCGGCGGGGGCACCGGCCATCTGGTGGCGGCGATCTGCGAGCGCTACCCTTCGATGGAAGGCATCGTTTTCGATCTGCCCGGCGTTGCCGCCATCACCCGCTCCCGCTTGGAAACGGCCGGCCTTCACGAGCGGGTGCGTGTGGTGGAAGGCGATTTCTTCCGGGACCCCCTCCCCGCGGCGGATCTCTATTGCCTGGGCCGTATCTTCCATGACTGGAGCGAAACGAAGATTCGCGCCTTGCTCGGCAAGATGCGGGCCGCTCTGCCAGAGGGGGGTGCGGTCCTGCTGGCGGAAGCGCTCCTCAACGCGGAGAAGACGGCGCCGCTTTCCGGCCTGCTGCAATCCCTCAACATGCTTGCCTGCACGGAAGGAAAGGAACGCAGCCTCGCCGAATACCGTTCCTTGTTCGAAAGCGAGGGCTTCCGCGACGTTCAGGGCCATGTCACGGGCGGGCCGGTCGACGCCGTCTACGCGCGTCGCGCCTGAGGCGACCGCGGTTCGAAAGGCATTCCGGCTCTTTCGGAGCGGGCAAGGGGTCAGGCGCGGGGGGACGCTTTCACGTGAGGATCGCGTTCGAAGCTTAGCTTCAGGAACGGTTTCGGCTGGAACTCGAAGCGCAACGGCAGCGCGTTCGTTTCGCTCGAATCCTGCCAGATGGTGAAGCTGGTCCTCCCGTTGGTTGCGAGTTGCTTCGAACGCCCTTCGAGCCGCAGCACGGTGGCCCAGTTCTGTACGAGGCCGGCTTCCTGGAACTCCGCGCCCTTCTTCGGGTCCGGCTCGTGAACCGTTTCGAGTTCGAACTCCTGGCCGTGGTAAATGTAGTTGGCGCGATGTTTGCCTTCGGGTTGCCGCAGCGCTCTTGCGATGGCATAGAGGAAGGGGATGGGGATGGCCCATCGGGGATTCACACGGGATTCCTCTTTCAGCTTGCTGTCCTCATCGGCGAGCGCTCTCTTCAACAAACCGGTGAGCGATGGATGCCCGAACCACGTATACTTGCCCGGCGAGGTGAACGCGGCGGAGGTGCTGATGCTCCTTGAAGCCCGGAGGCGGCCGTCAATCCCGTTGTAGGAAGCCTGTTCGCGGTCCGATTCGCCCAAGGCGGCCCGGGCGCTCTCGAAGCTGCTTTCGGGTGAGGAGGTCATCAGGCCGAAGTAGGCTGCCTCCTCGGGTACGGCGCCTGCTTCCAGCACCACCTCTTCGATATATCCGAAGCGGTTGACGCCACCCGCCTGAGGCGGGTTGGAACCCGCGAGGAAAGAGATGCCAACGGCCGATTGATTTCCGCTCCGGTACTGGCGGAGATGAGCCACCGCGCCGCCCACGCCGCGCTTCCGATAGAGCGGGATCCGGAAGATCTGGATTGCGATATCGGCGCGGTAACAACTCTGCGCTTCGAAGAGAGGGGCGGGGAAGCGCTCGAGAATCTGCTCAATGTAGAGCGCCTTGGTCCCGCTGGCCCAAGACCGGCGAAGGGGAGCGAGCGAGGCCGCGATGCCTGCAAGAATACCGCTGCTGAATTCTCTTCGAGTACTCATGAACCTTTGCTTCCGCTCTCGCTCTGGCGCCCGTTTCCATCGGCGGGAATCTGTCTGGCGAATCGCCGGCGCCATGCGGACCTTTCCCCTCAGTCTAAGACACCCCTGTGCAAACGGGGGTTCAGGGACGGATGACTTCCGCTCTCATGTAGGGGCGCAACGCCTCGGGCACCACGACGCTGCCATCGGCCTGCTGATAGTTCTCGACCACCGCCACCAGCGTCCGCCCCACGGCCAGGCCGCTGCCATTCAGCGTATGAGCGAATACGGCCTTGCCCGCGCCGCTCTTCACGCGAATCCCTGCGCGCCGGGCCTGGAAGTCTTCGAAATTGCTGCAAGAGGAGATTTCCTTATACTCGCCGAGGCCGGGCAGCCACACCTCCAGGTCATAAGTCTTCGCGGAGGAAAAGCCCATGTCGCCCGTGCAGAGCAGCATCCGGCGATAGGGAAGGCCGAGCAACTCCAGGATGCGCTCCGCGTCCGCGGTGAGGCGTTCGTGCTCCGCATAGCTTTGCTCGGGCGTCGTGAACTTTACCAGCTCCACCTTTTGGAACTGATGCTGCCGGATGATGCCGCGCACGTCGCGCCCGTATGAACCGGCCTCGCTGCGAAAACACGCGCTGAAGGCGCAATAGTTGATGGGGAGAGCCTCCTCCGCCAGCGTCTCTTCGCGGTGAAGATTCGTCACCGGCACCTCGGCCGTGGGGATCAGCCAGAAATCCGTTCCTTCAATATGAAAGAGGTCCTCGGCGAACTTGGGCAACTGGCCAGTGCCAAAGAGGCTGTCCGAATTCACGAGGAATGGAGGGAAGCACTCCATATAGCCATGCTCGCCCGTGTGCGTATCGAGCATGAAGTTGATGAGGGTGCGTTCGAGCCTGGCGATTGCGCCGGTGTAAACGACGAAGCGTGCGCCGGTAATCTTGGCGGCTCGGTCAAAATCCATGCCTCCGAGAGCCGGCCCGAGATCCCAATGGGGTTTCGGAGTGAAGTCGAAGCTGCGAGGCGTTCCCCAGCGCTTGACCTCGACGTTGTCCTCGGCCGACTTGCCTGCGGGGACGGATTCGTGCGGTAGGTTCGGTACGCCGGCCATCAACTGGCGGAACTCTTCCTCCACGGTGTTCACGCCCTCCTCGAGAGCCGAGATGCGATCGCCGATCTCGCGTACCCTTGCTTGCGCTTCGCTCGTATCCACGCCTTGCTTGCGAAGGCTGCCAATCTCCTTGCTTTGCGACTTGCGGTCATTGCGAAGCTGTTCGATCGTGGTGAGCGCGTCGCGGCGGCGGGCATCCAATGCGAGGAATGCCTCCGTATCGAGATGGAAGCCGCGATCCTCCAGACGGACGGAAATCGCGTCGAGATTCTTCCGAAAATGGTTGAGGTCAAGCACAGTGTCTAGCGTAGCCCAGATTTACGGGCGAAGCGGTGGGGGAAGCGACGGAGTGCGGGGCCGCCACTGGCGTCTCGATTGCGGCTGGGAGTCGTTGATGTGGATCGCATGCACACGCGTCCCACGGATCTCCGCTCCAATATGCGTTTCGGTTACGAGGAGCTTTCGTGGGGAAAGCCGAAGCCTCCGGAGTCGGTTCAGGCGTATTCACCTGAGCGATTCATGAACAAGTGTTAAATAAATTCCGCTTAATCATGCGCGTTAAAATAAGGATTTACCAGCCTGCAAAACCCTGCTATTCTAGCCCCACGAAAGGGGTACTTGGATGCACAAGTG
>JADYZL010000491.1 GCA_020853155.1 Bryobacterales bacterium | reverse complement strand
TGGAGCGCCATCCCATCCTGGAGTTTGAGAATGTCACCGTGTCGTTCGCGGGAACGCCGGCGCTCGACAACCTCTCGTTCCTGGTGCGGGAGGGCGATTCCCGGATCATCCTGGGCGCCGCGGGCAGCGGCAAGAGCGTGCTGATGAAAACGGCTCTCGGGCTCCTCAAGCCGGACCACGGGCGGGTGAAGGTGTTCGGTGAAGACACCTCCCAGCTAAGCGAACGGCAGTGGTACGCCGTGCGCCGCAAGTTGGGCGTACTCTTTCAGGAAGGGGGGCTCTTCGATTCGCTCACTATCGAAGAGAACGTCGCTTATCCGCTGGAGAATAACCGCGTCAACCGGCCCTCCGCCGAAGAGATCCACGAGCGGACCAAGGAAGCGCTGGAGTTCGTGGAACTGGGGGGCACGCTCGATAAAGTGCCGTCCGAGCTTTCCGGGGGGATGCGCCGGAGAGTGGGCATCGCCCGCGCAATGGTAACCAGCCCCGCGCTGACACTTTACGATTCACCCACGGCGGGCCTTGATCCCATTACTTCGTATACGATCGTGGCGCTGATCGCGAAAGAGCGCTGCGTTCACAATACGACCACGATGATCGCGACGCATCGCTACCAGGACGGCCATTTTCTCGCGAACTATACCTACAACGGCAAGACCCATCGCATCGAACCGGTCAACCGTGATGGGGGCGATGCCGGGACGCGCTTTTGGGTGCTGCGCAGCGGCCGCTTCGCCTTTGAAGGCACGCAATCGGAACTCGAGGAAATAGACGACCCGTACGTGCGGAATTTTATGAAGCCCCGGATGAAAACCTATGGCAAACAAGAGTAAGACACGGTGGGCACAGTTGCGCGTCGGCATCATGGCGATCGTCGCGCTGGTGATTCTCGGCACATTGATTTTTCTGCTCACGAGCGGGGGATCTCTCTTTCGCAATACGGTTCCGCTCTACACGTACATGGGCGATTCCGGCGCCATGGCCCAGCGATCCCCCGTCCGGCTGAACGGCATCGTGATCGGAAGCGTGAAGAGCGTCTCTCTTTCCGGCGATAAGACGCCAGGGCGTGCGATCCGGATCGAACTCGAAGTCTATGAGGACATGCTCAAGAACATCCCCGTCGATTCCACGGCGTTCATTTCCGCTGAAAACCTGCTGGGCACGAAGTTCATCAACATCACCATGGGAGACTCCGCGGAGACGGTGAAGTCGGGCGGGGAAGTGAAGGCAAGACAAGTGGAAGGCTTCGACGAGGTGGTGGCTTCGAGCTATGATCTGCTGACTTCGCTCAAGGGCATCCTGGACCGGATGGACGCCATCATCGCCCAGGTTGAGAAGGGCGAGGGCAGCATTGGCAAGTTCATCGTGGACCCAAAGTTCTATGACGAACTCACCCGCACCGTGGTGGAAGTCCGCCAGATCGCGCAAGCCGTTGGCGATGGCAAGGGGACGGTGGGAAAGCTGCTCTACGATACGGAAATGTATGACCGGATCAACAAAGTCGTGGGCAACCTCGATGGCGTCGTCCTCGATCTGCGCGCCGGGAAAGGCACTGCGGGGAAACTGCTCACCGACGACGCTCTTTATGCCGAAACCCGCGCGAGCATCGCTGAACTGAAGTTGCTGCTCACGGACCTCAACCAGGGCAAGGGAACCATGGGCAAGCTGCTGAAGGACGACCAGATCGCGAAAGACCTGGGCCTCACGCTAAACAAGGTGAATACAACAATCGACAACATCAACGATGGCAAGGGAACCATCGGCCAGTTGATGGTGAACCCGCAGCTCTACGAATCGCTCAACGGATTCAGCGTTGAACTCAAGGATTTCATGAAAGACGTCCGCGCGAATCCCAAGAAGTACCTGCGCGTGAAGCTCTCGATTTTCTAGCCGCCGTGAAGACTCTCATCGTCAACGCGGACGATTTCGGCTTCACGCGGGATGTGAACGAGGGCATCGCGCACGCCCATCGCAACGGCATCCTCACCGCTACTACGCTGATGGCGAACGGCGGCGCGTTCGACCACGCCGTGCGTCTTGCCCAGGAGAATCCCACGCTCGATGTGGGCTGTCATCTTGTTCTCGTAGGCGATGGCTGCTCGCTGGTGGCGCCGTACCGGCCGCTACCCGAAAGCGTCTCCAAGCTAGCGGCCGCCATTTACCTGGGCAAGATGGATGTCGAAGCCGAACTCGACGCTCAATTGCGCCGCATCGTGGAAGCGGGCATCACGCCCCTGCATATCGACGCGCACAAGCATACGCACTTGCTGCCGCCGGTTCTTAACGCCATCGTGAACGTGGCCCGCCGCTATGGCGTGCGGTACATCCGAAGGCCCTTCGATCTTCCGCTCGGCGCTGCATCGCCGCGAATCCCGTTCTCGAAGCGGCAAACCTCTCATGGCCTTTCGTTGATGCGCGGGAGATTCCGCCGCATCCTTGATGCAAATGGTTACCTTGCCACGGACTATTTCGCGGGCTTTCAGGTCACCGGACGCTTCGAGACCGCACATCTCGCCGGTTTGCTGGCGGAGTTGCCGGAAGGCGTCACCGAGTGGATGACGCATCCTGGTTTCTGCCGCGACGAACTGTCCGCCGCTCGAACGCGCCTCAAGAAAAGCCGGGAGCGGGAATTGGAAGCCCTCTGCGCTGATGAGGTAAGAGCGGCGTTGCAAGCGAACGCGATCCACCTCTCCGGCTACCGCCAACTGCTTTAGACCGCGGTTTCGCGATATCGTGGTGCACGAACCCCAGAAGGCGAAGCGCGCGAAGACCCATGCCCGATTTTCTCGAAAGCCTGCCCTCTCTCTCGATCGACGGCTACCTTCCGCAAGCGTCCCCACCGGATCTGGTACTGACGGCGGGGAATCGGTTGACGAGAGAGATTTCCACTCGTTTCGCGGACACCGTGGCGGGTGGCGCCGCGCTGCTGCCTCGCATTATGCCCTTCGATACGTGGCTACGGCGATGCTGGCAGGAGCTTCACTTTCAGGCGGTTCTGAGCGGCGACGAAACGCTTCGAGGCGCTACTCTGCTGAGCGAGTCGCAGGAAGAGATGCTCTGGGAACAAACGTTGCGGAATACCGATGCAGGCGGGCATACGTTGTTTCTCGACGATACCGTCCAAGCCTGTCTGCGCAGCGGGGCGCTCATGGACGAATACGGCATTCCCTCCGACGATCCGGCCTGGGAGCGAGACGCGGAAAGCGCGGTGTTCCGGGATTGGTACGGCAGCGTGCGGGACACGTGCCGCCGCCGGCGGTTCGTGCGGACGTCGCGCCTCGCGGAGTTCGTGGCGAAACGCCTTTCGATGCTGCCTTCCTTGCAAGGCTGCCGCCTGATTCTCGCCGGCTTTGAGGAGCCCACGCCCGCGCAAATGTCACTTCTCAAAGCGGCCGCCGCCGTGGCGCGAGAGACGTCGCTCCTCGAACCCCCCGCAGATGCCCAGAGTATTCCAGAAGGGATTCTCCAGGCAGCGGATGCGGAAGAGGAGTTGCGCGCGGCCGCCGCCTGGGCCAGGCGTGAGTGGGAGGCGAACCCATCCGGTCGCATCGCGGTGGTCGTGCCGGATCTTGCGGCGCGGCGGTCGCTCGTGATAGAGGTCTTCGACGATGCATTCGGCACGGAGATTCTCCCGAACCCAGAGGCCATCGCGGACCGGCCCTTCCAACTGAGCCTCGGAAGCCGGCTGGCGGCAACGCCGGTGGCGCGCGCCCTCTTCGCGATGCTGCCCTTCCTGCGAGGGGCGGGCGCTGTTGACGATGCGCGCGCACTGCTGCGTGGGCCTTATTTTGCCAGGGCGGCATTGGAGCTGGACGCCCGCGCACGGCTCGAAACTGTTCTTTGCCGGGAACGCCGCGAGGACGTTTCCCTCGACCGGTTGC
>JADYZL010000490.1 GCA_020853155.1 Bryobacterales bacterium | reverse complement strand
CCCAAGGGGCGGACCTCTCGAAGCTGGGCTTGTCCGCTCAGACGATCGCGCTCAGCCAGAACCCGGCAATCGCGACTCTGCCGCGGATCGATCTCTCGCCCTTCACTGGCATCGCTCCCTGGGAATCCCAGGATGGCGATACGGCGGCTACGACAAACTCTTTTGTCGCTAACTTCACCAAGATGCAAGGGAACCACAATATCCGGTTCGGGCCTGAATTCCGCGTCTATCGGGAGGCACGGAACCGCTATGGCACGTCTCTTTCGCCGCAGTACAACTACAACGCCACCTATACGAGAGCGAGCGACGTTTCGGCGAATCCCACGCTGGGCGGCACACTCGCTTCCATGCTCATGGGGATCCCCGCGGGGTCGATGTCCGTGACGGATTCCTACATGGAGCAGGACAAGTACTTCGC
Source organism: Bryobacterales bacterium (assembly GCA_020853155.1). Taxonomy (GTDB): domain Bacteria; phylum Acidobacteriota; class Terriglobia; order Bryobacterales; family Bryobacteraceae; genus JACTMJ01. The sequence continues at coordinate 2,679 of JADYZL010000490.1, read as the reverse complement.
ACTCTACGTTCACGACGATTGGAAGGTGAGCCGGAAGCTGACCCTAAACCTGGGCGTGCGCTGGGAACTGGAAACGCCGATCACCGAGCGGTTTAACCGTGCGGCCATCGGTTTCGCGGGCGATACGCCAAATCCCTTGAACGATGCGGCGCGCGCCAACTATGCGAAGAATCCGATTCCGGAGTTGCCCCTGGCGAATTTCCAGGTGATGGGCGGGCAGACCTTTGCGGCCGTAGGTTCGAATGGCCGCACCTATTGGGAAGGCCAGAAGAACAACTTCCAGCCCCGCGTCGGATTTGCCTACCAGTGGAAGCCGAAAACGATCATTCGCGGCGGCTATGGCATCTTCACGTCGTCCATTGGCGTGAACTATACCAACACCAACCAGACCGGCTTCTCGCAATCGACGCCCATCCAGGCTTCGCTCGATAACGGCTTGACGTACCTTGCAACGAACGCGAACCCGTTCCCGACGGGCCTGATTGCCCCGCCAAAAGCGAGCCTTGGTCTGATGACCAATATCGGGCAGGGCATCACCTTCTTCAACGAGAAGCGGAAGCACCCCTACGCGCAGCGCTGGAGCTTCGGCGTGCAGCAGGAATTGCCCGCGCTGTTCATGATCGAAGCTTCCTATGTGGGCAACCGGACCACGCGCCTGCTGGTGGATCGGGAACTGAGCTACACGGACGCCCAATACCTGTCCACGTCTCCCGTGCGGGATCAGGATACGATCACATTCCTGGGCAAGAGCTTCCCGAACCCCTACTACGGGCTGGATCCGATCTTCGGCAAGAATACTTCCCGAGCCGGACTTCTGCGCCCGTACAGCGAGTTCTCGAGCGTCCGGATCATCGGAGATCCAGCGGGCTATTCCTGGTATCACTCCTTGCAGACCCGCATCGAGCGCCGCTTGGCCAACTCCTTCACTCTCCAGACCTCCTACACGTGGTCCAAGACAATGGAGGCGCGGGAGTTCATGAATCCGCAGGACCCGATGCCGTATGAGAGCATCTCGAATCTGGACCGGACGCACCGCTTGACGGGTTCGGGCATTTGGGAACTCCCGCTCGGCCGTGGCCGTCGCTTTGGCGGCGATATGCACAAGGCTGTCGACTTCATCGTGGGCGGCTGGCAATTGGGCGGCATCTATCAACATCAATCGGGTGAACCGCTCGGCTTCGGAAACCGGATTTTCAACGGAGATCTGAAGTCGGTGGTGTTGCCGAAGGATCAGCGCGGCGTGGACGGCTGGTTCGTTCCCGCAGCCGCCGCTGGATTTGAAACTTCCGGCGCGAAGCAGTTGGCCTCTAACCTAAGGCGCTTCCCGCTGCGCTTCTCCTCGATCCGCGGACCGAACCAGGATCGCTGGGACTTCTCGCTGATCAAGAACTTCCGCATCAATGAGCGCTGGAACACGCAATTCCGCGCGGAAACCTTCAACGCCATGAACCATCCGAACCTGTCGAATCCGAACACGGACCCGACCAGCGCCGCATGGGGAACGATCACCGGCATGGACAGCCCTCGCTCGTGGCAGCTTTCGCTAAAAGTTGTCTTCTAAGCGAATCCCTGCTCGATTTACCCGCGCCCGCACCGGCTTAGTCGCCGATGCGGGCGCTTTTTTTTCGAAGCCGACGTGAAAGTTCCCGAACGGAAGCACAACCCTCGCATTTCCGCACTCCAGCCGGTAACAGTGGCAAATGCAACCAATGAGAAGTACATCCCCGCCGTCGCAAGAGATCCCGCTCACTGTACGCCCCTGATGCGTGCAATCGCGCTTTCGGCCTCCGGGCGCCCGCGCGGGTTGCCGCGCATCCGTTCGAGCACGGGGATTGCCGCGCCAGCCGCGGGCCCGATCGCGCCCAGGGCGTTTGCCAGGCTGCGCTGCGCCTGTACCTCTTCATCTGGCGACGAGGCTGCCTTGATCAGCGCGGGAACAGCGGATGCCGCCGCCTTCCCAGCCGTGGCGATCGCATCCGCCGCGCGCTGGCGAACGTTCACGTCCGGATCCGCCAGCGCCCCGATGAGCGGGTCGAGTGCGGTTTGCGCACAGCCACAGTTTGCCAGCGCCACGGCGGCGAGCCCGCGCACCAACGGGTCCGGGTCCCGCAGGCTGGCTGCAAGCTGCGCGGAGGATTCTCCCGCTGCGGCTGCGCGCTGCGTCAGATTCCACACGGCGGCCCAGCGCACGTTGGCATCCTCGTCGCGAAGAGCCGCTTGCAATTCGCGCACGTTGCCGGAACTTCGCACGGCGGCGGCCCGCATGCCACCGGCTTGCTCCCTCTTGCCCAACCTGGAGAGGATCAACGTGTCCACGCCGAGGTTGTATCCGCTCGATGCCTGGTTCTTGCCGGTGCAAACCAATGTCAGCACGTGCGGCCCCTGCGACAGCTTCTTCCAGCCGAGCATGTGATCTTCGGCGACATAGATTTCGGTGTAATAGGCATCAAGGCTTCCCGCGCCCCCCAGGTTTGCGCCGGGCTCATGTTCGAGCGAGACGTCGGAGACGATCGGTTTCCCATCGAGAAGCACTTCGTACGTCCCGTAGTCCGAACTGTGTGCGATCTGCGCGAGGATCTCAAAATCGCCTTCTTCCTCGGCTTCAAAAGGAATATGCAGTTTTGAACCCGGCCCCGCGGCGGCGAAGAACAGCAGGTCACGCCCCCAGAAGACCTCTTT
>JADYZL010000489.1 GCA_020853155.1 Bryobacterales bacterium | reverse complement strand
CTCGCTTAGTTCGGGGCCATCTCCGTTAGTTGAGGGCCACTTCCGTGTACACGGCATGCGAACGAAGGCTGCTTCTACAAGGATGACGAAAAGAATTATGCGACATACACTACTGGTTTTCCTGCTACTGGCGGGCGCTCTGGGAGCCTCCGCGGCGAGCGTGTTTAACGTTTCCATCGATACGACCTCTCTCGCGGGCACGAGCGGAAATTTGAATTTCCAGGTGGAGGCTCCCGCAGGTGCGGATCCATTATCCATTGCCTTGAGCGATTTCAATTTCGACGGCGTGTTAGATCCGCTCGACGCGGATCTTTGCTTTGGGGATACGCCATGCCCAATCACTGGCCAGATCGGTGTGGACCCCACCGTGAGCTTTGGCAACGATCCCGGTCTGCCGCCCGTGCTCATCGACTATTTGCAGCCGGTGGTCTTCGGGAACGTGATCTCCTTCCGCCTGGTGTTTGCGGGGATGGCATTGGATAACCCGACTTTTCCTTCGCCGGGCGCGACGGAATTCCGGGTGTTGCTGTTCGATACGGCGTTTCAGCCGCTGCTGAGCAACGACCCTCTGATTGGCTCGATTCTCTCGTTCCTGACGGACGATGGGCGCGTGACGGCATCCAATTTCAGCACTTCCGGCGAAGCGGATTTGAGCGATGTTCCCGAACCGGGCGCCGCCGCACTCGTTCTTCTTGGATTCGGATTACTCCTTGTGAAGGGCCGCGCGTTTCACTTGAAGAAGGAGATCGCATAACGCTCTCGAGCGACTTACGACGGATATAGCGGGCTTCCTCGCGCGATGGGGCCCGCTCTTTTTTTACCTTGCACTTCAGCGCGTTACTTTGCCCAGCACCACCGCATGGCGGGCGCCCGTGGCGGAAGGGACGTTGCCAGGTTCGCCGCGGAAGGTAGCGTAAGCTAAAGCGGCGAAGGCGATGGCCTCTTTGAAATCGGTGGGCAGGTGGAATGGTTCCGTTCCGCCGATGCGCAGGCCCGGCAATTCCGTGGCTAGCAGTTCCATCAGGAAGGCGTTATGGCGGCCTCCCCCGGCGACGAGCATCTCCGCTTTGGCCGAAGCCTCTTCGGGGCGTGCCGGAGTACCCGCAAGGCAGGGAAGGGCGAAGCGCCGCACGCCGAGAGCGATGCTTCGAGCCGTGAGCTGCGCGGCGGAGGCGAGGAGGTCTTCGAGCGGGCGGCCCGTACGTTCGAGAGTACTCACCATGGCGTCTCCGTATTGCTCGCGCCCGGCGGTTTTCGGCGGGGCGGCGGTGTAGTAGGGATTGCTTGCCAACTCCCGTTCGACGAATTCCTCGATGGAGCGGCCGCGCCTCGCGAGCCTTCCGCCTTCGTCGAATGTCTCCCTGCCGCCTGTCGCGCGACGGATGAGCGAATCCATCACCATGTTTCCGGGACCGGTGTCGAACGCGATGATTGCCTCCGGGCGGGCGCCGGCGGGGATGGCGGTGAGGTTCGCGATGCCACCGATGTTGAGGGCGATCCGTGGCAAGGTGGCGTCGCTGAAGACGAGATAGTCGAGGAAGGGAACAAGCGGCGCGCCCTTGCCCCCGGCGGCCATATCGCGCGGACGGAAGTCCGACACGACGGGCACGCCGAAACGTTCCGCCATCGCGGCCGGTTCGCCGATTTGGAGCGTGCCGGCGATGGGCCGCCCCAGATAGGGCTGCGCTTCGCCCTGATGATAGACGGTTTGCCCATGGCAGCCGATGAGCTCGAGCGGGGCGGTGAGCCCGCTTGCTCGCAGAGCGTGATCGATCGCATCGGCGTAGAGTTCGCCGAGCAGTACGTGCAGACGCGTGAGGTCCGCCGTATGCGCTTCGCGGTTCGAGACGCCGAGGATCGCTTCCCGGACTTCCGGCGCGTAGGGTTCCGAGTGGGCGGCGAGCAGCGTGAAGCGAAAAGGGGAGAGCTGCCCGATATCGACGATGGCGACGTCGATTCCATCGAGCGAGGTGCCGCTCATGATGCCCGCAACGATCATTGGCGGTTCAACTCCCGTTGCAGTTCGGAGAGCAGTTGCAGCGCTTCGATGGGCCGCAGTTCGTCGAGGTTGATCTCGCGAATGCGCTCTGCGATTCCGTGTGTGACGGGCTCGAAAAGCTGGATCTGCATCGAGGGCTTCGAGGGGCTGGGCGCGATTTCTTCACTGACCTTGCTCTCCGCTTTCTCGTGCAGCTTGAGGATCTCCCGGGCGCGCAGAATGAGCGACTGAGGGAGCCCGGCGAGGCGGGCCACTTCGATGCCGTAACTGCGGTCCGCCGCGCCGGGTTCAACGCGCCGCAGGAAGATGATCCTATCGCCCGATTCCTTCACTTTCACCTGCAAATTGACGACGCCCGGCAGGCGGTCCGCGAGCACGGTGAGTTCATGATAGTGGGTAGCGAAGAGGGTTTTCGAACCGAGGCGGCGCTGGATGAACTCGGCCACGCCCCAAGCGAGCGCGAGGCCGTCATAGGTGGCTGTGCCTCGGCCGATTTCATCGAGCAGGATGAGGCTATCGGCGCTGGCGGTATTGAGGATGGCCGCGGTTTCCGTCATCTCCACCATGAAGGTGCTTCGGCCCCGCGCGAGATTGTCCGCGGCGCCGATGCGAGTGAAAATGCGATCCACAAGGGGAAGGAGCGCGGCATCGGCGGGGACGAAACTGCCCATCTGCGCGAGGAGCGCGATGAGCGCGGTCTGCCGCAGGTAAGTGGACTTGCCGCCCATGTTGGGGCCGGTGATGATGGCCAGAAATTGCTTCCCGTCATCGAGGTAGAGATCGTTGGGGATGAAGCGCTGCGAGTCTTCGCGCATCAGCTTTTCGATGACCGGGTGGCGCCCCGCTTCGATGCGCATCACGCCTTCGGACGAGAAGCGAGGGCGGCAGTAGGACGACTCCGTGGCGAGCGTGGCCAGGCCGGTGTGCACATCGAGCTCGGCCATGGCCGCGGCTGTGGCCTTGATGCGTGCGGCGTGAGTAAGCACGGCGTTGCGAACGGCGTCGAACACTTCCCGCTCAATCGCCAGCATGCGCTCCTCGGCTTCGAGGATTTTCGTTTCCAGTTCCTTGAGTTCGGGCGTGATGAAGCGCTCCGCGTTGACGAGAGTTTGCTTGCGGTCGTAATCCGCCGGCACGTTGGCGAGGTTCGCCTTCGAAATCTCGATGTAATAGCCGAAGACGCTGTTGAAGCGCACTTTGAGGGAGGCGATGCCGGTGCGTTCGCGTTCGCGGGTTTCGATCTCGGCCAGATAACGCTTGGCGTTCCGGCTGAGGTCGCGGAGTTCGTCGAGATGTGGATGATAGCCATCCCGCACCGTGCCGCCATCGTTGAGGCTGGCGGGCGGTTCGTCGGCGATGGCGGCGCGGAGCAATTCGCGCAAGGGCGGAATATCGTCAAGGGCACCGTGCAGCGCGGCGAGGCGCGCCGCCTGACACCCGGCCAGATGGGCGCGAAGGCGCGGCGCCTGTTCGAGAGACTTCGCGAGCGCGACCAATTCGCGCGGGCCGGCCGTGCCCAGGGTGATACGGGCGAGCAGACGTTCGACATCCAGCACTTCGCCGAGCAGGAGCGTGAGTTCTCCGCGCGGAATGGTGGCGCGGATCAGCTCCGCCACGGCATCGAGACGCGCTTCGATTTCCGGGAGGTCGCGGGAAGGGCGCAGCATGCGCCGGCGCAGCAAGCGGGCGCCCATGCTGGTGCGGGTGCGGTCCACGGTGGCGATGAGCGTGGCCTGGCGGTTGCCGTCGAGATCCTGAGAGAAGATCGGATCGAACAGTTCGAGGTTGCGGATGGTGACGGCATCGAGCACGAGGTCCGCGCCACGTTCGAGAAAGCTGGGGACCTCGAGATGGTCGAGCGCGGACTTCTGCGTTTCGCGCAAATAGTGCAGCAGCGCGCCCGCGCCGCCGGTGGCGAGGGGCCGCTCGGCGAGGCCGCAGCCATCGAGACTCAGCAAGCGGAAGTGCTCGCGGAGGAGCTGGCTCGCATAGGCGGGCTCATGCGTCCATGCCTCGACCTCCGTGAGCAGGATGCGGAGGCCGGAGAGGGAATCGCCCACGGGCCGCAGCGCTTCGGAGACCAGGAGTTCGCGGGCGCCGCATTGCTCGATCAAGGGCGCGAGTTCGGCGGCATCGATCTCCGTGGTGCGGAACTCCCCGGTGGAGAGATCCACCCAGGCAAGGCCGGCGCGATCACCATGAAGGGTTGCCGCGGCGAGATAGTTGTTCTCCCGGCTCCGCAAGACGTTGGCTTCGGTGGCGGTGCCGGGTGTGACGACGCGCGTGATCTCCCGGCGCACGAGTTTTTTCCCAGGGCCCGGCGCCTCCATCTGCTCGCAGATCGCCACCCGGTAATTGCGCTGGAGGAGGCGGGCAATGTAACCCTCCGCGGCGTGATGGGGCACACCGCACATCGGAACCGGCTCGCCCTTCTCCTTGCTGCGCGAGGTGAGCGTGATTTCGAGTTCGCGCGCGGCGGTAACCGCGTCGTCGTAAAAGAGCTCGTAGAAGTCGCCCAGGCGGAAGAAGAGCAGCGCCTTTGGGGCTTGCTCCTTCGCGGCCAGATACTGGCGCATCAGGGGCGTTGCGGCTTCAACGGACATTGTGCTCCGAAAGAGGGAATGGGCGCCTCGGGATGCCGCTCACGCGTACATCCCCCGCAGGCTGGTGGCAAAGGCCACGCGGTCCACCGCAAGCATGTATGCGGCCGTGCGATTGTTGACCTTGTGTTTCTCCGCGAAGGCCAGGGTATCCGTGAAGCCCGCCACCATCAATTCATTGAGGCGCTCATTGACGAGTTGTTCGTTCCAGTAATAACCCTGCCGGTTCTGCACCCATTCGAAATAGGAAACCGTGACGCCGCCCGCGTTCGCAAGGATATCCGGGATGACGAAGATTCCCTTCGCGGCCAGGATCTCGTCGGCCGCGACGGTGGTGGGGCCGTTCGCGCCCTCGCACAGAATCCTGCATTGCAAGCGGTGCGCGTTGGCGGAGGTGACGGTGTTTTCCCGTGCGGCCGGGAGCAAGACATCGCAGGGCTGCTCCATGGCTTCTTCGCGGTCGATCGCTTCCGCTTCGGGGAAGTCCACGATGGAGCCGGTAGCCGCGCGATGCTTCATCAGCGAGGGGATGTCGAGGCCGTTGGCGTTGTAGAGCGCGCCATCCCATTCGATGATGGAGACGATCTTGAAGCCGCGCTCATGCATCAGCTTGGCCGACATGCTGCCTACGTTGCCGAAGCCCTGGATGACCACGCGCGTGTCTTCCGGCTTCATGGAGAAGCGTTTGAGCGCCTCTTCCGTGACGATGCGGCAACCGCGCCCAGTGGCTTCCGTGCGGCCGCGGGAGCCGCCGAGGTTCAGCGGTTTTCCCGTCACGACCGCGGTGACGGTGTGGCGCTGGTGCATGGAGTACGTATCCATGATCCAGGCCATCGTCTGCGCGTTCGTGTTTACGTCGGGTGCGGGAACGTCTTTCTCCGGCCCGATGAATTCGAGGATGTTCGCTGTGTAGCGCCGCGTGACGCGCTCCAGCTCGGCCTGCGACATCATGATGGGGTTGCAGATCACCCCACCCTTGGCGCCCCCGAAAGGCACATTGACGACCGCGCCCTTCCAGGTCATCCACGCCGCGAGGGCGCGCACTTCGTCGAGCGAGACGTCCGGTGCGAAGCGAATGCCGCCCTTGCCGGGGCCGCGCGCGGTGGAATGATGGACGCGGTACCCGACAAAGACCTCAATGCGGCCATCGTCCAACTGCACCGGGATATAGGTGGTAATTTCGCGCTCGGGAACGCGAAGGACGCGGCGCAATCCGTAATCGAGTTCAAGGCGGTCCGCAGCCTCTGAAAAGCGCGTTTCGGCAGCGAGCCAGGGGTTCAATTCCTGCTCCATGGCCGGGGCTGAGGGGGACGCAGTTTCGCTCATTCGGCAATTCTCTCCATGTCTTTCAGCCATTATGACATCGAAGCCACGGGCGAAGCCTCGCTTTACAATAGGGAGATGTCTCCCACGCCGGCTCTTGCGGGATTCAGCCGCCGCGCGCTCCTGGCACTGGTGCCGCTGCTTCCGCAGATCTCTTGCGGGAAGCGCACCATTGCGGTGGGCGATGCCCAGTTCCGCGTCATTGACCGAGGACATTCTCCCCGGCGCTACATCCATATCCACGGCAACGAGGCGACGGCGCGCCGCGCGTTGACCGACCACATGCGCAACCGGGAAGGGCGCGCCTTCTTCGTGGTGGGGGATGAGCGCAATGTGCAGGTGGGCGGCCTGACGATCGACCCCAACCGCATGTTCTCCCGCATTGGTGCGCAGGCGAGTTTCAAACGGTTGAATCCGGACGCGGCGGAGGGGGCGATTGCACAGGCGCTGGACACGCTCGAACGCGATCTCCCCGGCTTCGTGAAGGCGCTGCTGCCTCCGGATGGCGGCCTGCTGATTTCCGTACACAACAACAGCGAGGGCTATAACATTCGGACGGAGATTCCGATTTCCGAAGCGCATTACCTGCCCGAACCCGGCTCGCCCAACGATTTTTTCCTGCTTACCGACGCCAGGGATTTCGAGGTGCTGAAAGGCTCGCGCTACAATGCGGTGCTACAGACGAAACCCGCCACCGAGGACGACGGTTCTCTCTCCCGGCTCTGTGCGGCGCGAGGCATTCGCTATGTGAATCTCGAATGCTATGCGGGCCGGCTGGCGCT
>JADYZL010000488.1 GCA_020853155.1 Bryobacterales bacterium | reverse complement strand
TTTCTCGTGGGAGAGCATCTGATGCTCTCGGAAGATCCCGCCGCGGCCTTGCGCGCATTGCGGGGGAGCCCAGCCCTGGCCGGGTGAAGGGTCGAGAGCAACATGCCGGTACTGGTAAAGATCTGCGGCATCACCCGGTTGGAAGACGCTCTGGCGAGTGTGGAAGCCGGCGCGGACGCACTCGGCTTCAACTTCTTCCCAGCTAGCCCCCGCTACGTGTCTCCCGAAGTGGCGGGGCAGATCGTCTCCGCCCTCCCCGCCGGTATCCGCAAAGTGGGCGTATTCGTTAACCCGGAGCCGGAGGCGGTAGCGCGCATCCGGAAGACGGTGGGCCTCGATACGGTGCAGCTTCATGGGGACGAAGATCCCGCGCTGTTCACCGGCGTGGATCCCCTGTGGCGGGCTCTGCGCGTAGATGCCGCCTTTCGCGCGGATGCGATTCCACCCTGGCCGGTGGAAGCGATCCTGTTAGATGGTCCGGCGGGGGTGCTCTACGGCGGGGCGGGCCTTCCCTTCGATTGGGCGGCCGCGCGGGGCATCGGCTGCCGCATTGTGATTGCGGGCGGCCTCGATGCGCAAAACGTCGCCGAAGCCATCCGGCTGGCCCAACCCTGGGGTGTCGATTCCTGCTCCCGTTTGGAGTCTGCGCCCGGAATCAAGGATCATGGAAGAATACACGCTTTCGTGAAAGCGGTTCGGGATGCCGTCCACCCCACGTGACGCCGCCCCCTGCCGTGCCGGAACCCTCCGGCCCGAGGCCTTCTGGAACCACTATGAGCACAGCCGCAGCCGCTTCCAAAGTTTCTGAACCAGACTCCACCGGGCATTTCGGACCCTACGGCGGACGTTTCGTCCCCGAAGTGTTGATGGCGCCTCTCGAAGAACTGGAGATCGCCTACCGCGAAGCGTCGGCGGACCCCGCGTTCCATGCCGAACTCGACGGGCTGCTCCGCAATTTCGCCGGGCGCGAGACACCGCTCTATTACGCACGCCGGCTGAGCGAGACCCTGGGTGGCGCGAAGATTTATTTGAAGCGCGAAGACCTGCTGCACACCGGCGCGCACAAGATCAATAACGCGCTCGGCCAGGCGCTGTTGGCTCGCCGCATGGGCAAGCATCGGATCATCGCCGAAACAGGCGCCGGACAGCACGGCGTCGCCACAGCCACGGTCTGCGCGTTGTTCGGCTTCGATTGCACCATTTACATGGGCGCGGAGGATATGCGCCGCCAGCAGTTGAACGTCTTCCGGATGCGCATGCTCGGCGCGAAAGTGGTGGGCGTCTCAAGCGGCAGCGCCACCCTCAAGGACGCCATCACCGAGGCGATGCGGGATTGGGTGACCAACGTCGAAACCACGCACTATCTGCTCGGGAGCGCGTTGGGCGCGCACCCCTACCCGCTGATGGTCCGGGACTTTCATAGCTGTATGGGCAAGGAAGCCCGAGAGCAGATTCTGCGCGCGGAGGGCCGTCTGCCCGATGCCGTCTATGCCTGCGTGGGCGGAGGCAGCAATGCGATCGGCATCTTCCACGCCTTCGTCGGCGACCCCGGCGTGCGGTTGATCGGCGTGGAGGCCGGTGGCCGCGGCAAGGAACTCGGCGAGCATGCGGCGCGCTTCGCGGGCGGAGCCCCCGGCGTCCTGCACGGAGCTTACAGCTACCTGCTCCAGAACGAGGACGGCCAGGTGAGCCTGACGCACTCGATCTCCGCCGGGCTGGATTATGCGCTCATCGGTCCGGAGCATGCGTGGCTGCACGACCAGGGCCGTGCCTCCTACCTGAATTGCACCGACGAGGATGCATTGGCCGCGGCCGTGAAGCTTTCCCGCACGGAGGGCATCATTCCGGCCCTCGAATCCGCGCACGGCATCGCAGAAGCCTTCCGGCAGGCCCCCTCGCATCCCGGCGAGATCTTCCTGGTCAACCTCTCCGGGCGCGGCGACAAAGACATCGGCATTTATCGAGAGAATCTCCCTGAACTGGACGAAAGCGCATGAGTACCCGGATTGCCCGGAAATTCGCAGAACTGAAGGAGCGTGACGAACGCGCCCTGGTTGCCTACATCACGGCTGGCGACCCCACGCCCGCCCGCACGCCGGGCCTGGTGCTGGCCTTGGAACGCGCCGGCGCGGACATCATCGAACTGGGGGTCCCCTTCTCCGACCCCACCGCCGACGGACCCGTCATCCAACGGGCTGCCGAACGCGCGCTGAAGGCGGGCACGACCGTCGCGGGTGTTCTCGAAATGGCCCGCCGCATCCGCCAGAAGTCCCAGATTCCCCTGATGCTGTTCACGTACCTGAATCCCGTCTTGCGATATGGATTCGAACGCCTCTCGATCGAGGCAAAGGAGGCCGGAATCGACGGCTGTCTGCTCACCGACCTGAGCGTCGAAGAAGCGGGCGCCTACGTGCGGCAGATGCGGGAAGTCGGCCTCGACACCGTCTTTCTCGCGGCGCCCACCAGCACGCCTGCCCGGCTGGACCTTGTGGCGAAGTATTCGACGGGCTTCGTCTACCTGGTGTCACGCACCGGCGTCACCGGCGTGCAGGAGCAGGTCTCCGCATCTGTCGCGCCCATGGTGGAAGGCCTGCGGGCGCGGACGAGTTCCCCGCTGGCGGTGGGTTTCGGTATCTCCCGCCGGGAACATGTGGAAGCCTTGCGCCCTTCGGTGGATGGCGTCATCGTAGGAAGCGCGATCGTGAAGGTGATCGAAACGTACGGGCAAAGTCCGGAGCTGGAAGAGCGCGTCGAGGAACTCGTGCGGGACCTCAAGCAAGGCACGCGCGCCCCGGAGGCTGTGAATCGATGAACGGGAACCCTTCGAACGGTGAGAGCGCGCTTGCCCGGCAGCGTGAGGAAATCGACGCCAT
>JADYZL010000487.1 GCA_020853155.1 Bryobacterales bacterium | reverse complement strand
GGGCGTGAGGGGGAATCATGTTATCCCTGGTACTTCTGACGCCACTGCTTGGGTTCTTCGTCCTGCTGCTGTTGCCGGGAGACCGCCCCAAGCTGATCCGGACGGTGGCGAATTTCTTCGGCCTCGCCGGGGTTGCCGTGTTCCTGCCGCTGGCGCTCAACTTCCAGAATTCGGAAGATTTCCAGTTCTCTCAGCAATACCCTTGGATCCCCAGCATCGGCACGAGTTTCCACATCGCCATGGATGGTATCAGCTTTCTGATGGTGGGGATGACGGTGGTCGTCGGCTATCTGGCCATCCTCTCCAGTTGGAATGCCGTCCAAGTCCGTCTGAAGGAATACTACGCAAACTTCCTGTTCCTGCAGTTCGCGATGCTGGGCGTATTTCTCGCCCGCGACCTGCTGCTCTTCTTCGTGTTCTGGGAACTGGTGCTCATCCCGATGTATTTCATCATCGCCATCTGGGGCGGGGAACGCCGCTCCTATGCCTCGATGAAGTTCCTCATCTACACCTCCGTGGGCAGCGTCGTGATGCTGCTCAGCATCCTCGCGATCTACTTCCATCATTCCCAGACCGCCGGCTTCAACAGCTTCGACATGAACGACCTTCTGGCCGCGCCGCTCGGCGGAACCTGGGGCTGGTTCGTGTTTTGGGGGCTCTTCCTGGGCTTCGCCGTCAAGGTGCCCATGTTCCCCTTCCATACCTGGCTGCCGGATGCCCACACCGAAGCGCCCACCGCCGGGAGCGTGGTCCTGGCAAGCGTGCTCCTAAAAATGGGCGCGTATGGCTTTCTCCGAGTTTCCTTGCCACTACTGCCGGAGCCGTCGCGAGACCCCGTGATCGTCGGAGCCATGGCAGTGCTTTCCATCGTCGCCATCATCTATGGCGCGCTCGTCAGCCTGATGCAAACGGATTGGAAGAAGCTCGTCGCCTATTCCTCCGTGAGCCACATGGGCTTTTGCACGCTTGGCATCTTCGCGTTCAACCATAGCGGCATCGCGGGCAGCGTGCTGCAACAGGTGAACCACGGCATCTCCACCGGCATGCTCTTCCTGATCGTCGGGGTCGTCTATGAACGCCGTCACAGCCGCGCGATCAAGGAATATGGCGGCCTCTTCAAGGTGATGCCACTCTTTGCCATCGTCTTTCTCATTGCCGCCCTCAGTTCGATGGGCATGCCGCTGCTCAATGGCTTCATCGGGGAATTCACCATCCTCAAAGGGGCCTTCGAGGTCTCGATTGCCTGGGCCTTCGCCGTGGTGTTGGGTATCGCCCTCGGTGCGGCGTATCTGTTGTGGCTTTTCCAGCGGACGATGTTCGGCGAGGTGGAGGAGAAGAACGCATTGCTCCCCGATCTGAGCGTGCGCGAGATGGCCGTGTTCGCACCTCTACTCATCGCGGCATTCTGGATCGGTCTCCATCCCACGCCGTTCTTCGACGTGCTCAACCGGCCCACCGCCCAGATCGTGCAACGCGTGAACCCCGGTTATTACGAGGCAGCAGGAATACCGAATCCGCTCGAAGTCTCGAAGCCGGCGGCTTCGGTCTCGCCGGGTAAGGCGGCTGTTGCCTCCGTGCGATAGCGCGCTCCGCGCAACGCCGCAGCAGTTGGGATAGCAGCAATCCAGCAGCACCGGAAATTTCCGGGTCAGACCGCTCCCGGATGTGATATCGTTCGCATAATTTCGCAGGTTCGAGAAGGAGCGGTCTCGATGAAGCGTCGGAATTTGTTTCAACTTGCGGGGAGCCTCGCGGCGGGCACGGTGCTTGGCGGAAGGCAGGCCGCGGCGCAGGAACAAGCGGCCCGGTCGGCGCGAGGCTTGCCCTCTCCCATCATCAAGGACATTCAGGTGATCGAAACCGCTCCGCAGGGCCTGCGGCTGGTGGTCGTCAAAATCCTCACGGACCAGGCCGGTCTCTACGGCTATGGTTGTGGCACCTTCACGCAACGCGCGGATCTCGTGAAGCCCGCCGTGGAGCGATATCTCAAGCCGCTGCTGGTGGGCCGTCCGGCGGACCGCATCGACGATACCTGGCAGCTTTGCTACAACGGCAGTTACTGGCGCAACGGCCCCGTGCTGAACAACGCCATCAGCGGTGTCGATATGGCGCTCTGGGATATTAAGGGCCGCCAGTTGGGGGTGCCGGTCTACCAGTTGCTCGGCGGCAAACTGCGCGAAGCCGCCGATTGCTATGGCCATGCTTCCGGGGCGGAGATCCCGGAAGTGATCGAGAGCGCCAGGCAGTGGATGGGCAGGGGCTTCCGCCATATCCGCATGCAGGTGGGCGTGCCCGGAATGGCCGGATACGGCTCCGGCCGCGGCGACGTGCAGGTTGCGAAACTGCACAACGACCCCGTCTTCGAGCCTGCGGCCTATATCCGCCGCGCCCTCGCCATGTTTGAAGCGGCCCGGCGGGACCTCGGCATGGAAGTGGAACTGTTGCATGACGTGCATGAGCGCGTCACCCCAACCCAAGCCCTCCAGCTTGTGAAGGACATGGAGCAGTTCAAACTGTTCTTCCTCGAAGACCCCGTGTCACCCGAAGATATCGCCTGGTTCCGCCTGATGCGCGCGCACAGCACCACCCCTCTCGCAATGGGGGAACTCTTCAACAGTCCTCACGAGTGGAGTCCGCTTATCTCGGAACGGTTGATCGATTACATCCGCGTCCACGTCTCCCAGGCCGGCGGGCTCACCCCATGTCGCAAGATGGCGATTCTTGGGGAATCCTTTGGTGTCCGCACCGCCTGGCACGGCCCCGGCGACGTCAGCCCTATCGGCCACGCCTGCAACGTCACGCTCGATGTGGCGAGCTACAACTTCGGCGTTCAGGAGTATTCCGCCTTCGGCGAACGGACGCAGGAGGTCTTTGCCGGCTGCCCCCGCATGGAGAATGGCTATCTCTACGCCAATGAGAGCCCCGGTTGGGGCATCGAGGTGAATGAGAAAGCAGCCGCCAAGTATCCCTTCGGCAGCGGCGAACGCGGCGAGCGACAAAGGCTCAATGGCGGCTGGGGCGTCATCCGGAAGCGCGACGGTACCGTGATCAAGCAGTAGCGCCTCACGAGTTCCGCGTGATCGGGTCCCGATGCCGGAGAGCCCCGATGCTCCGCTCCGCCGGCAAGCGCCTCAACCGGGCAACCGGACCTCGGATCAGCCATCGTCGCGCGGCGCGCTGCCACCAAGCAACACACTTCGCTTGGGAATCGTGGCCTGCCGCTGCGTGCGGCGCTTCTCCCAGCGCGGATACCCAAGCGGCGGACTTCGGCAAGGAACCAACGGGGAAGGGGAGCCGGGATGGCACAAAGGGAAGAACGGGAAAAGTGGTGGGCTCGGGCAGACTCGAACTGCCGACCTCTACCGTGTCAAGGTAGCGCTCTAACCAACTGAGCTACGAGCCCGTGGACGATTTCTTAGTTTAGCACTGGATTCGCGCGGATGCTGAAGCGTCGAAAGTGCGCGAGTGCCGCATTTCCCCCGCCCCCGTCACCCATCCTCCATACCCGGTGGCTGCGCTGCTCCGCCCTGACTGTCGCCCACCCGGATCACACGCAAGCAAGTGAGGCTGGGGAGAAACTGATTGACGCCATGGGGAAAACGACGGGAAAAGGAGCGGCGAAATTGTCATTGGTCCTCCCCCGGCGTAGCCGGAACCAAACAGGTGGGAGCGCGCAAGGTCACGTCCTCCGCAAAAGGAGTGTCGGAAGCCCGTGGATACTGGCTCCAACTCACCGCCCGAAAGAATTCCTGCCAGGAACACGGAGAACTCGGATGCATGGGTCCCAACACTCCCGTTAGGAAAGCCCTTATCTCCAGCGCCAAGTCATAGACCTCCGTCGCTGGAAGAATGCAAGGCTACCGAGATCCCTTGTAGACTCGGCGTCTCCATGCTCGGCTGCCACCCGAACCCCGTCGCTGCATTTCGGGCCGAGCCCGCGCTGGGCAGGCTTCCCGCGCCGAGCATTCCCTGCACGAATTCCGAAGCCGCCGAGCCGGAGGCGTCGCGGTTCTGGTTCAGCACCAACCGCCATTCCTTGCGCTCCACCGCCACCTCCGCCGGAGCGGATACCCCCAACTTCACCCGCCCCTGGCCCACTTCGAGCACCACCACTTCGATGGAGTCCCCAATCAGCAGAGCCTCCCCCACCTTCCGCCGTGTGATCAGCAAGGCTCCTCCC
The DNA here is from genome assembly GCA_020853155.1 of Bryobacterales bacterium. Classification (GTDB taxonomy): domain Bacteria; phylum Acidobacteriota; class Terriglobia; order Bryobacterales; family Bryobacteraceae; genus JACTMJ01. The sequence goes on along the minus strand of JADYZL010000487.1, from coordinate 8,892 downwards.
TGGCGACTGTGGCCTCAATGGGGTATCTCAGATACGATTCATCGACCGGCTGTATTGCCTGCACCGCCAGTTGATTCCGAAAGGATATGACGAGCGGTGCGAGCAGATTCGCGGTGGGCACACGGTCGTCCCCCACGGACACCAGCACAAACACCCCAAGTTCCGTCATGTTCCGGCGAATCTCGCCAGAGCCGAAATCGATCTCTCGCCGGTCCTCCGCACTCAAATGGAGCTCGAAATCGCTCTTGGCCACGGCGAGCGGTACGGCCAGCAGCGTAAGAGCGGGGTCCTCAATGGATTGAAAGAACAGAAACGGCTCAATCGTCTGTTGACTCACCGGAAGTAAACGATTGCTGTGAGGCAGACCGGGCAAGCCGGATCGCAGTTGGATCACCTGATCCTCCTCAAAGCTGAGGGAGCCGAACAAGTTTGATTCCACGCTTGGCATGGCAGTTCTTCCCAATCCATCGGTGCAGACTGCGGAAACTTTAGCGTCCTTCCCTCTGCAAGGGCCCTCCCATACCATTTAATCTCCGCGCCGCCGCATGCGGTAACCGCTTCGTCGGGCGGGTGCGGACGCGAAATGGTTCCCTCCGCGATACCCCGGTACAGATCCGTCCAGCACCGGCGCCCAATTCGGGCATACGATTCATCCTGCTATCCTCGGCTCATGGCGAAACGCCCCGAAATCTCCCGCGCCTCCCTCCTTTCCCACATGGAAACGTTGCCCCACGCGCGGGCCACCTACAAGCAACTGGTAAAAGAGTTCAACGCCAAGGGTGGCTCCAGGGAAGCGCTGGACCAGGCACTCGAACAACTCGTGGGCCGGGGCGATCTCATCGAATGGAAGACCGGGCATTTTGTCCTGCCGGGAGCTAGCAAAGAGTTCGTTACCGGGCGCTTGCAGATGCACCGCGATGGCTACGGTTTCGTCATTCCGGATCGCCCGATCGAAGGCATGCGGGGAGATCTCTTTTTACCCCCCGATGCGCTCGAAGGAGCCATGCACGGAGATCAGGTGCTGGCCCGGGTCGCCCGCATCGAGCGGGATGGCCGCGCTTATGGCGAACTGCTCCGCATCCTCAAGCGCGCGCACGTTTTTCTCGTCGGCGAGTTCCGGGTTGCCCGCCAGAACTACGTGATTCCCCATGACTCCCGCGTGCGCCAGCGCGTGGTGATCCCGGAGGGCCTCGAACTGCCGCCCCCGGATTCACAGTGGAACCGCATTGGCGCCTCTACGCGCGAAGTCCGCTCCGTCGAAGAAATGGACGGAATGATCGTCAACGTGGAGATCCTCGAGTTTCCGGGAAAGGACGAGCCCCCCGTAGGCCGCATATCCGAGATCCTGGGGTATCCGGACGATTTCGGCGTCGATGTCGAGATCGTCATCCGCAAGCATCATTTGCGCCACCAGTTCCCGCCGGAGACCGTCGCGGAAGCGGAAGGCATCCCGCTCGAGATTCCCGCTTCCGAAGCCGCTCGCCGCGAGGACTTCCGCGCCCTGCCCATCGTCACCATCGATGGTGAAACCGCGCGCGATTTCGACGACGCGGTGCTCGTCGAGCGCCTCGATAACGGCAACTTCGAACTCCAGGTTCACATTGCGGACGTGAGCTACTACGTGCTTCGGAGCACCGCGATCGACCATGAAGCGATCCTCCGCGGCACGAGCGTCTATTTTCCGGATCGCGCCGTGCCCATGCTCCCCATCGAGCTCTCAACGAACATCTGCTCCTTGCGCCCTAACGAAGACCGTCTGGTGCTCTCGGCCATTCTTGAGATTGACCGTCAGGGCGACATCGTGGGGCGGCGCTTCACCGAAGGCATCATCCGCAGCGCGGAGCGAATGACCTACACCAACGTGCAACTCGTCCTCAATGGCGATGCCGCGCAACGGGAGCGCTACTCCCCCCTTGTCGAGCGCTTTCAATCGATGGAGGAACTCGCGCTCGTCTTGAACCGCAAGCGTGTCAAGCGGGGCTCCATCGATTTCGATCTCCCGGAAGCCGAAGTTCTCTTCGACGAAGCGGGCGAGATGACCGGGATTGAACGAAGGCCCCGGTTGATGGCCCACCGCATCATCGAAGAGTTCATGCTTGCCGCGAACGAAGCCGTGGCTGGCGCGCTCGAAGAGCACGGCGTTCCTTCGATTTACCGCATCCACGAACGGCCGGACCCCAAGAAGGTGGCCCTCTTCGCCGAACTTGCGCAAAGCTTCGGCTTCAAGTTCGGCGGCGCGCTGAGTGTGAAGACCTTCGCCCGCTATGAACGCAAACGCGACGGGCGAAAAGTGCGCAAAGAGATCACGGTCTATGAGGATGGCGGCGAAATCACCAGCCAGGCCTACCAGAAGCTGATCGCGCAAATCGAAGGCAAGCCGGAAGAGCGCGTGTTGAGTTACCAGTTGCTGCGCTCTCTCAAGCAGGCTCGCTACTCTGCGGAGAACCTGGGACATTTCGCGCTCGCGGCCAAGAGTTACACGCACTTCACTTCGCCCATCCGGCGCTACCCGGATCTCGAAGTGCATCGCATCCTGCGCGACTGGCTGCAAGCCGGGCAGCCGGGCTTCTTCGCCAAGGACGGCAAGACGCCCGAACCCAACCGGGACCGCACTGAGGAATTACGCATCCTGGCCGACGATTGCAGCTTCACCGAACGGCAGGCCGCCGAAGCGGAGCGCGAACTCATCGAGTGGAAAAAAGTGAAGTTCATGGCCGGAAAGATCGGCGAGGAATTCGCTGCCCTCATCGTAAGCACAACGCGGTTCGGGATGTTTATCGAACTCGAGGATCTCTTCGTGGAAGGCTTGGTCCCACTCGATTCCATCCCGTCCGATCGCTTCCACTATGAGGAGAATTCCCGCCTCATCGTGGGCCATCGCACAGGTCTGGTGTATCGCGTGGGTGATCGTATCACCGTCCGCCTGGACCAGGTGGACGAACTCGAGAAAACCATGCAGTTCGCACTGGCCGGCGCCGCCGGGAAGGGAAGCCGCGTGGGCGGAAAGAAACTCACCGGCGCGGCAGCCGGCAAATCGGCCAAACGCCCAACCGGCGGGAGGCGCAAGCGGCGTTAGCCGCTCCGCCCATCGCAGTTGGCGATCTCCGCCCGCAGCGCCTTCACGCCATCGGCGCAAAGCCGCGCCGCATGTTTCGAAGCCGTCTCCAGCCCGCCCACCTCCGCTTCTATCCGGGTCGCATCCACACTCGAAAGCGCGGATGCATCCATTCCCTCCAGAAGGAGTGTCGTGGCCGACCCGCACGCGAGGGCCGCCGTGCATCCGCGCGCCTGAAAGCGAATCTCGCGAATGCGCCCCTCCTCCACGATTGCGCTCAACTCCAGGATGTCCCCGCATACCGGATTCTCCACGCGGACCCGCACGGTGGGCGCATCCAAAGCCCCCGCATTACGCGGGTTCGAAAAGTGATCGAGTAACTGGGGAGAAAACATCCGCTGCCTTGGAGCATGCACCATCCGCCCGCCAACTGGCAACCCTCAGTTCGATTCACAGCATCCAGTTCGGGAACTGGCCATGCATCTGAGATAATCCCCCTATGGCCAATCGCTACGTTGCGGAATCCACTGTCGAAGACGGGTTCGACGTTGTTCGTCTCCGGGACAATGAACGCCAGTTAAGAGTGACGGTCGTGCCCGGCGTCGGCAATAATGCTCTCGAGTTTTCGTTGAAGGGCGAGAACTACATGTACACCGGCGGCAGCACCGCGGCGGAGATCAAGGCGAAGTCCAAGCTATGCGGAAACCCATTGCTCGCTCCGTGGGCCAACCGCTTGCTGCCTTCGTCCTTCCCGGCCAACGGCAAGACATACACGCTTCAAGAGCAAATTGGCAATCTGCGCAAAGATCCGAATGGGCTGCCCATCCACGGGTTGCTCGCTTTCAGTGGAGCCTGGGAAGTGATGCACGTCGAAGCGTCGGAACACCGCGCCGAAGTCACCAGCCGCCTCGAGTTCTGGCGCTACCCGGAACTCATGGCCCAGTGGCCCTTCGCGCATTCCCTCTTCATGACGTACCGTCTTCGCGAAGGCAAACTGGAAGTGGAAACCGTCATCGAAAACTACGCCACGGAGCCAATGCCCATCGCCATCGGTTACCATCCGTACTTTCAACTGCCCGGCGTGCCGCGCGACGAATGGTTTGCCATCATCCCCGCAAAAGCCATCACCGTCCTCACGGAGAAGTTGACGCCCAGCGGCGAGAAAACGCCCTTCACCGGGCCGCAGCCCTTCCCGCTCAAGGGCGGAAAGCTCGATAACATCTTTGAGGATCTCATCCGCAACGAGAACCAGCAGACCGTCTTCTCCGTTTCCGGGCAGGGCCGCAAGCTTTCCGTCACGTATGGGCAGCGCTATCCAGTGGCCGTGGTCTACGCCCCTCCTGGGCAGCCATTCATTTGCTTTGAGCCAATGACCGGCGTCACCAACCAGCTCAACCTGGCCGCGGAAGGCAAATACCCCGCGCTGCCCACGGCGCCCTCACGCGGCGTGTGGCGGGAGAGTTACTGGATCCACATCGAAAGCTAACGGCCGCGCGAGCCCGGGTCTCTAGGCAATCTCCGCGCGAATGGCCGTGGCGATCCGCTCGCAATAGCGCTCGACATCGCCGCCGTCCCGCGCCTCGATCATCACCCGTGCCAGCAACTCCGTGCCGGAGTAGCGCACCAGCACGCGGCCCTCGTCCCCGAAGTAGTTCGTCGCGGCCTCAATCTCTTGTTTGACGGCCGGCATCCCGTCGAAAGGCCGCTTTTCCTTCACCCGGATATTCACTAGTTTCTGCGGGAACAGAACCAACCCCTCCGTGAGTTGCTTCAGGGATTCTCCGGTTTCACGGATCGCCTCCAGCACCCGCAGGCAGGTCAGCAGGCCGTCGCCCGTCGTGGCGTACTCACGAAAAATCACGTGGCCGGATTGCTCGCCCCCCAGCATCAGATCGCTGGCAATCATTTCTTCGAGCACGTACTTGTCGCCCACCGCCGTTTGCAACATGCCGATGCCTTCCGCCTTCAGCGCCACCTCAAGCCCGAGGTTGCTCATCACGGTCGCCACAACGGCGGGAAGGCCGGAATTGACGTGCAGGCGTCCCTTCTTCTTGAGGTGCAGGCCGCTCAGATAGAGGATGCCATCTCCGTCCACCAGCGTTCCCTCGTGGTTTACGAACATCGCGCGGTCCGCGTCCCCATCGAAAGCCACCCCAAGGTCCGCGCCCTCGCGGAGAACCGCTTCCTGAAGGCTTTCCGTGTGCATCGCGCCGCAATCGAGATTGATATTTCGCCCGTTGGGCTCGCAATGGATCGCCGTAACCTCCGCGCCCAACCGCCGGAGCAATCGCGGCGCAAGCGCGCTCGCGGCCCCGTTGCCTCCATCCACCACGATGCGTACCCCCGCGAGTCCATCGCGAAACGTGGAGGCAAGGAATTCCAAATACCGTTCGTCGAGAGTCGCATCCTCTTCAAGATGCGCTTCCGCCGCAGGCTGGCCGCTTTCGAGAAATGCGAAGATGCTCTGTTCCAGCGCCTCCTCCCGTTCATCGGGAAGCTTGTAACCCGCGTGGCTAAAGATCTTGATGCCGTTGTCCTGGAACGGATTGTGCGAAGCCGAGATCATCACTCCGGCCACGTAACGCCCTGTGCGCGTCAGGTAAGCCACGCCGGGTGTGCTCAGTACCCCCGCGAAATGGCATTGCACGCCTTTCAGCGCGAGTCCTCCGGCCACGGCGGCTGCAAGCCACGGGCCGCTTTCCCTCGTGTCCATGCCGATGAGCACGGCTGGTTCCGCATCCAGGTGCGCGGCGAATTCTCCCAATGCCACGCCCACCGCGAATGCCGTTCGCGAATCCAGCGGAGGCTTGCCAGCCACTCCCCGGATCCCGTCTGTACCAAATAATTGTCTCGCCAAGAATTACCCTACTTTGTCGATCTCTTGTCTACAGCCGCGCCCTTCTTATCCGTCCCCGGATCGGCGTCGAGCCCTACATCCACGCGCACCATCACGCCCGTTACATTCGCCAGGCGAATCATCGGATCGTTCACGAAGAGGTTCACGCGAAACTCCTTCACGCCCACGACGTTCGAGATATCGATTGGGTCGGTATCGGCTTCCGTAATCAGCTTTACCCGGGATTCAGGGCCCTCAATCCGCACCAGTTGCGGCGAAACGACCTCGCTTAAAACGCGGTACCCGTCCGGCGGCGGCGACGCAAGATTCACGCGCACCGGCACTTCCTTGCTCATTCGCGTCTCGAACCGCATCCGGATCTGCGCCGGCACGGCCCGGTTGAGCCTCACGCCGGGGGGCAGGAAGACGTTGCTTTGGTCAAGCGTGAAGGTCCGCTGACCCGGTTCGGAGACCCCCGATAGATCCAGAATCACGCTGACGCGGCTTTCCGAGAGATCGCGCACCTTGGACGAAGGCCCTTGCACTTCCAGAGTTACCCGTTCGGGTGCATCGCTCGAAATCTCGAAGTCGCTCGGGATCCCCTTCATCTCCACGGGGACGTTTAATGTCGTCGCGCGTTCCTGATCTCCCACCATCGCGAACCACAGGCCGAATGCGATCAGCAGCGAGAGCAGCTTCCACCAGAAGTCGCGAAATATCCAACTCACGGGCGTGTCTCCGGGTTCACTTCCGTCCGGCCGTCCAAGCGGGGAATCAGGAGCGATTGGGTCGAGTTCGCGTCCGTTCCGGGCCCACTGGGCCGTTTGCCCGCCATGTGGCGCAGCACGCGTTCCCCGACCTCATCCAACGTAAGCCCCGTGGCGAGTTCGCCGAACGCCGCCGTCGAAATACGCCCGGTTTCTTCGGAGACGATAATCGCGATCGCGTCGCTCTCCTCCGTCACGCCAAGCGCGGCGCGGTGCCGCGTGCCAAGGCTGCGGGAGACGCTGGGGTTCATGGAAAGCGGCAGAAAACACGATGCCGCGGCGATCCGGTCCCGGTGCAGAATGGCTGCCCCGTCGTGCAGCGCGCCGCCGAACTGGAAGATCGCCAGAATCAGATCGCGGGAGATGTAGGCGTCCAGTTGAACGCCGCTTTCCGTAAAGGTCCGCAGGCCGATATCGCGTTCGAGCACCAGCAGCGCGCCCACCCGGTTTCGTTGCAGCACGTCGAGCGCCAGCAGTATCTCGTCGAGGCCGGCCCGGTTCTGCATCCGGGATCCAAACGCGAACAGCCGCGCCTTGCCCAATCGCGCGAGCACCCGCCGTATCTCGGATTGGAACACCACGATTAAGGCGAACGCGGTGTACGGAATCGCATTGCTGAGGATACTCCGTAACAGTTCCAGGCCGAAATAAATCGAGCCCAGATAGACCAGGATCACCAGGATAATTCCCGCAAGGATGCGCTCCGCCCGTCGCCCCCGGATGATCTGGAAAAACTGGTAGATCAGGCACGCAACCAGCACGATGTCGATGCCCGCGGTCAGATTGAACCGCGGCATCAGCGCCAGCGTGTCGTGGAAGAAGGAAATCATGCGATCTTAGGCTGCATGATGCCGCTCGCGACGGCCCACACGAATCCGTATTTTTAGTGTAGCCGACGCGCGGGCCGGACTATCCCGTAAGTTCAAGCGCAGTTACTTGTAGGAATAGCTCTTTTCGGGTGTCCTGCCCTGATCGCCGGAATCGATAATCCACCGGTCGATCTTGGCCGACATCGCCGCCAACCTCGCCTTTTGAGACGCGTCCGCCGCGAGATTCTTCACCAGGAACGGGTCGTTCAAGGTGTCGTACAACTCCAATTCCGGTTTGCGCGGCTGCATGAACAGGGACTGCACCGCATTCAGCTTCCCTTTGGCGTAAAGCTCCTTCATCACCGCAAGCGTGGGGTATTGCTTCTCGATGTACTCGTTGTATTGCGTGTAGGGCCGTTCCGGCATGAAGTTCCGAATCAGCCGGTACCGCCGGTCGCGCACGGACCGGATGCGGTCCACGGTCATGTCGCAGCGGTCCCGCGCCGCGAAAACCTGATCCCGCCGCTTGGCCTTGGGGCCGAAAAGGTCCTGTCCGTGCAGTTCCCGTTCTGGTTTCACGCCACCCAGCGCCAGCGAGGTCGCCGTCATATCGAGCGAAAGCACCGGGTCTTCCCGTACCTCGCCCGCCTTCCATCGTCCAGGGGACCACGCAATCAGCGGCACCCGCAGCCCGGCATCATACAGCCACTGCTTGCCCCGGATCAGGCATTGCCCGTGGTCTCCCATGAAGAAGACGGCGCTGTTTGAGAGGAGGTCCTGTTTCTCAAGAAGCTGCAGCAACTGCCCCACTTGCCGGTCCAGCAGCGTCGCCGCTTCCAGGTAATTGGCATACTCGTCCCGCACCACCGGGTGGTCCGGCCAATAGGGGGGCAGCGGGAGCGAAGCCGGGTCGATCCGCGGCATTTCCTTGCGCGCCTGGACGAACGCCGGTCCCTTGTGCGTCGCCGAAAAGTTTACTTGTAAATACAGCGGCTTCCCCGCCGGCCGGCCCTCCAGCCGTTTCGAATCCCATGGGGGTTCAACGTGGAAATTCCAGTCTTCCTTGGCCGTGCCGCGCGCTCCCGGCGCAAATTCCCCTCCCAGATTCACGGTGTAATAGCCCGCATCGCGCAAGTGTTGCGGAATCACCTTGACGCCAGGGGGCAGCGCGAACCCGTCGTCGCGGTGGCTCCGGTGATTGTGCGCTCCAATGGTCGTCTGGAAAAGTCCCGTGCAGAATGCCGAGCGGCTGGCCGAGCACACCGGCGCCGTCGTGAACGCGCGATCAAAGCGCACCCCTTCCGCCGCCAGCTTGTCGAGCACCGGCGTCCGCACCACCCGGCTTCCATAGCATCCCAGATCCGGGCTGAAATCCTCGCCCAGAATCCAGATGATGTTCGGCTTCCCGTCGCCCCGCTGCCCCCG
>JADYZL010000486.1 GCA_020853155.1 Bryobacterales bacterium | reverse complement strand
CAAATGGGAATGGGCCTGCCGGGATCAGCAGCATCCGGCCGGTGCTGGTGTCCAACGTCTTGGCCAGGGTCTCTACTACCGGCCCTTTCGTCTCCGGGCCGGAGCCTCCAGTGGACGGCTTGAGAAATAGCCAGGCTCCGATCCCCAGCACGAGGATGCCTAGCACGGCCGCCGCGGCATAGAGCCCCATTCGCGAAGGGCGCTTCGCTTCCCCGGGAAGAGGCGCGCCCGTGCCCGAAGCCTGCGGTTTCGCCCCCGCTGGCTGTGGCGCCCGCCCGACGGCTTCCGAAGGAGCTGGCTGCGGCGGATTGGATGGCACGGAGGGCGGCATCGCCGGCTTGCGCGGCGCGGGCGGAGCGGACGGATTCGCCGCGGTTACATCGGCCAGGGTTTCGCTCGTTTCGCCGTTCGAGTGCGCGTTCAGCCGCGTCTCCAGTTCATCCGGCGTCAAGAGCATCTTCGTCGCGCCCAATCCGGTGGCGGCCATTTCCCCGCTGGCGACATTCTTAATACGCCGCAGGTGCTCAATCACTTCGTCGAAGCTCTGCGGACGCCGCGATGGATCCTTTTGCGTGCAAGCGGCCACCAGTTCCATCAAACCGTCCGGTGGATTCGATTCGAGCAGCGCGGAGAGATCGAGCGGCTCCTTGAGGATCTTGTAGAAAATCTGCTGGATGGAATCCGCTTCGATCGGGCGAACTCCGGTGAACAATTCAAACATCAGGATGCCATAGGCATAGATATCGACGAGATAGGTAATCCCCTGCCCCGTCACTTGTTCTGGAGCCATGTAATAGGGCGTGCCCAAGGTATAACCGGCCTTGGTGATGCTGAGTTCATCGATCTTGGCAATACCGAAATCGATCAGCTTCACAACGCCCGTCGTGCTGATGTGAATGTTATCCGGCTTGATGTCCCGATGGATGATCTTTTCGGAGTGGATGAACTTGAGCGCCTTGGCGCCCTCGATGGCGATCTCGAGCTTGCGCTGCGTGTCCCCGGTCTTCTTCTCCGCGATCAGGCTTCGAAGATCGTCGCCCCGCAGGAACTCCATCACCATGAAGGGGCGATCCTGCTCCTGGCCGTAATCGTAGACGGCGATTACGTTCGGGTGGCCACTAATCCGCCCTGCGGTCTGCGCTTCCACCAGGAAGCGTTGGCGGACATCCTCGTTCGATGCGCCCTCCGGCGTCAGCACCTTTACCGCGACGATGCGGCCAATCACGGTATCCCGGGCGCGATACACGTGCGACATGCCGCCGCCCAGAAACTCAATCAACTCATACCGGCCGAAGCGATGGGGTAACGCCCAGGAACTCATTCTCTGTATTCTACCCGTTCAACTCCAGCCGGGCCCGGTGAATCTTGCAACCTCGCCAGAATCCCGTGCCAGTGCGCTGTTCATCACCGGCGCCGCGCCGTAGCCCGGATGAAGCGCGGGCAGCGCGGGAATCATCTAAATGGAAGTATTCCATTCCCTGGGGAGGATTCATGAGCAAGTTGAAGCAAGTGCGCGGCATCCACGGGCCGGGTTCGCAGCATTGGGTGGGCGATGGCTTTCCCGTTCGCAATTTGTTTCCTTCGAACGGCTTGGCCGATGCCGTAAATCCGTTTCTCATGTTCGACTATGCGGGGCCCACGACGTTCGCTCCGTCGGACCAGCCGCGAGGCGTGGAAGAGCATCCGCACCGCGGATTTGAAACCGTCACCATCGCCTACCAGGGCAGCGTGGACCATCGGGATTCCTCCGGAAACGCGGGAAGCATCGGTCCTGGGGACGTGCAATGGATGACGGCGGCCTCCGGCGTTGTGCATGAGGAAAAGCACGGAAAGGCCTTTACCGAAGCGGGCGGCACGTTCGAAATGGTGCAACTTTGGGTGAACCTGCCCGCCGCCCACAAAATGTCCCCTCCGCGCTATCAGGGGATCGTTAGCGCGGATATCCCTGTAGTTTCACTTGCGGATGGCGCAACGGCGCGGGTGATTGCCGGCACGCTGCAAGGCGCGCAAGGCCCAGCTCGCACGGTGACCCCGGTTGGCCTGTTCGATCTGCGCTTGAAGGCGGGGAGCAAGGGCCGCATCGAGATTCCGCAAGGCCACAACGCCTCTATCGCACTGCTTCAGGGTGACGTGCTGCTGAACGGTGCTTCCGCGCTGAAAGGCGAAGCCAAGATCGCCACGCTCAGCCGTGAGGGAGACGCCGTCGAGTTCGAAGCACTGGCCGATTCGACGCTGCTGCTAATGAGCGGCGAACCGATCAACGAGCCCGTCGCGAGCTACGGCCCGTTCGTCATGAATACACAGGAAGAGATTCGCCAGGCAATCGCCGATTACCGTTCCGGGCGAATGGGCCATTTGAACGGATAATCACGATCTATGGGCCGGTTGGCCGCCTCGACCTTGCGCCGGGGCGAGGGCTATGGTGTGCCAACCGGCATCTTGACCGTCGCTTGACCGGCATGGGCTGCGGTCACCCCCAGCCCCGCGCGCTAAATCATAAACGTTATTTAATCTGTATATCTTTACTATTGAACCGGCCTCATTTCCCGGTTACGAT
>JADYZL010000485.1 GCA_020853155.1 Bryobacterales bacterium | reverse complement strand
TTCGTGGGCACGAGCGCCAACGCGCTGAAGACGCAAATTTGGACAGCACTGATCGCGCTGCTGCTCGTGCGCTTCCTGCAGTTGAAGAGCAAGCTGAGCTGGCACCTGTCGCGCTTCATCGCGCTGCTGCGCCAGCAACTGTTCGTCTACCGGGATCTCTGGCTGTTCCTGGACCACCCGTTCGACGGGCCGCCAGGAGCGAATCCGGCAGAGGAAAGTCCGCCGCCTCTGCTGGCCGGGCTGTTTGAGGCGGCGAAAGCCCCCCAACCTGAACCGGAAAGCGGCCCTACGAGCGCGCCGCAGTCAATAGCCGCAGGGGTCCCAGCGATGGAGGGCTGCTAATTTGGACAGCAATGGCTCGGCGCTTTACCTCTAATTAAGGCGGCAATGGATGTCTATTTCAGCGATGGTCGATCGATAGATGAGGGTAGGTTCTGTGAGGAGCGCATGTGGAGCGTATCTGAAAACCCCAACCCGCTGGATACTTTTCGTCACGTATTGATTGACAGCGCTGGCGCTAGCGAAAGGTTGCGGCTGTGGGCTTTGGGCAGAGTGATCCGAATGAACTCTGATGAGTCACGGAAGGTGCTGAGTGCGTTCATCGAATGGGTGGACGGCCTTTCGGCGGGGCATCAAGGCAGGGCGGAGCTTCACGACCTCCGGATGCATCTACGAACGATGCGACTGGACTGATAGCGCTATTTCGGGGGTTCTGGGATCAGGTTACGAGCCCGGAATCATTGGGGAACGAAGCCAAGGATGCATGGGCACTGGATGTTAGATCGGGAGGCCGTGGCCGCGCCAGAGTCGCACCTGCAAATGGGCAGTTGCTCCATGGACTCGCTGGCACGAGGCTGATTTTGCTGGGTGGTGCGTAGAGTGGCGTCGCTGGGCTAAATGGCGCGAGGCTCCTTCTTGAGGAGCGCGTGGCGACGCTGGGTGCCACTCGCGCGGAGGATGCGGCCTTCGGCGAGACTTCTCCCGGTCGGCAGGAGATGATTTCGCCCTCGCCCACGATACTCTTGGAGACGCGGTGGGCTTTCGTAACCCTTGCAGAATCAGGCGTCTAAATGAGTGGGGGTTAGCGTGGCCCTCGGGATGACCGCGAAATGCAGCGGAGTTAAGTGCGCCGTCCGCGAAACTCACAGCTCGTTCTACTCCACACAGAAGGCCGCGGAATCCGTCTTGGCGGATCCAACTACAGTCAGCACGAAGTTGGGCCGGTAGAGAGAACCGCACGTGGGCGTGTTCGCGGATGGTTGGCCCACGACGAAATTGATCTGGTAGAGTCCGACGAAACCCTCCACGAGCCCAATGTAAGAGGGGGTCGCCGGCAGCGCGCCCATCCCTGGCGTTGCCAGCACGTCGGCACTTTGGAACGGCGCGAATTCATAGAGAAGGGAGACCGCCAGCACTGGCCGGGCTCCGGAAGCCCTGGCGGCATCGCCGGTCGCCACCGCCGGATTCGTTGGCCCGAGTCCATAGGCGTACAGCACCAGCGTCTCCCCCGGCTTCGCGGGCGCGGACTCGGACACCAGGGAGCCGTCAGCATGGGCGACGATGGGCCGGCAAGGCGGATGCGGTCCGGGCGTTAGCGCGTCGCAAGTCGTCAGAATATGAATCGAATCCGTTCGGGGCGCAATTGGGATGGCCGGATATGGAATGCCTCTCTTGCGAACTACAATCACGGCTTCGTTCAACGGAACGGGAGATCCGACATCCCCGTCCGGGTAATCCGGCGCCAGTTCGTAGGGAATTTGGACATCCAGCCGGACGGACCCGCCGCAGTCTCTCCCGACGGAAGAGGGGCAACGGGGGGCCACCGGCGTGACAGCCAGGACGGGAGCCACCACCTGGCGCGGAGAAGCGCTCTGGTAGAGGGTCACGGTAAATCCCGAGAGCGTCGGCGGCAGTGGAATTTCCGCAGCGCGAACCGGCTCCGCAATGCGGGGTTCCGCATCGGGCAGGGTAATCGAGATGATCTGGCCCGGGGCTACCCGCTCGGGAATCGCGGGTTCATACCCGATCCTCCCCGTCCCGAAGTATTGCTGCCCCGGCAGCGCCGCGCTCCCCACCAGGAACAATCCGAACGCAATCGTGGATAACACTCGTTGCATGGCATCCCTCCATCCCTTCGTAGCTGGTACACCTATCCCTTGCAGCTAATTCCTGTCACCGGGAAGATCCGAAACCGCGGCGTGATCGAGCGGGCCTCCCGGCAGTCGCGGGTCGTCGCCTGTATAGTCTGGCGAATGTTCCTTTCCGAGAGGACGCAAGTCGGACCCCACGGGGTAACGCACAAAGTTCGGCTTGACCTGTTCGAGGTTCGGAACGCTGACAGGGTCTTTGACAAAGCTCTGGAAGAGATCCGTTCTGTACTGCGACTGCTTTACAAAAGGAAGTGTCGCTGCTGCGTAAGGGTTCGAGCCCATCGTCGCAAAATCTCCCGCGGCATAGCAGGTTCCTCCCGGCGCCGACGGGCACCGATTGTTGCGAACGATCCATGTAGTCGGGTCGATACCTGTCTCCACGGTGGCTCCAATTGCGTTTGCGCCGGGAGCGAAGAAGAGGCCTTGCAGTATCAACGGAATATTGCGAGTCCCCAGCGTATTGTTAGCTAGATAAGAGACCCAATACTCTGAAGAGCTTGTCCCGTTCCGAACTGCTACAGCGGTATTCCCGAGGAATTGATCAACGGTAGCAGAATTTACAATCCCACAGCCCCGATCAGAAGTGCACATAAAGATATTGTTGTAACCCTGATTGTTAAAAGGAAATACAACCGTCCATGTGCCGTTAGCCCCGCCCCTCGCATCAAGGCGGGGGGCGTAGAAGATACTATGATTTCCGTACGATCCGGAGTACGTCCCTGGCGAGTCATTTCTGGGAGACATATATATCGCAATTAGATACGGACCAAACCATTGGACACCATCAAGAGACTCATATCTTTCCACTCGAACTGGGAGGTTCGTCGATGCATCAAAGGATTGAATGAAGGCATGAAATCGGTCTCCGGCTGCCACCAAACGGCTCGACTTCCCCGTAATAAGCCCCGCTCCTCCTGGAGGATGGACGGCAACTGGCACGGAGAACGAGACTCCGCCGTTCGTGGAAACGGCAGCATAGAATCTGCCATCACCCGGAAGTTGAACCGCTCCCACGGCGATGCGGCCACTATTATTGATGCCTACAGAAGGGTAATCCCATCCGGTAAACGGGGGAGGAACCATTACGGGGTTGGGCTCATAGGACCAACCATTGCCGTTCACATCATTGGACTTTCCAAACCATATACTCCTGCCGCTTGGCGGAAGATCGATGGCGACGAAGACAAACCGCTGCCTGCCAGGAGTCCGCTCAAAGTCCAGGAACACGTCCCCGGCTGGCCAAGCATTGGGCGACTGTAGTAGGGTGGCGGGCTTCCAGGCCATCGTCGATGGATCCCAAGCAGTCACGAACGCGCTGGCCGTGGATGCGGAATCGCTCAATCTATGCCAACTGTGCGCCCAGGTCGCAGTGCTCACTGCGCTCGATGGCTCCCATGCGTTCCTCTGTGTTGCTGTGTTGTTACTTACCCGAGTGCTAAGAATCAGGATTACTACCCCCCCCCCGGCGAGTAGCAGACCAGGGAGCAGTACGGAAGCTGTCATACCGCGAAGCGTGGAGATCGCTTTTCTCAATGGCATACAATAGACTCCATTCGACGAAATCGTCGTCCGGCGTTGCATAAGTCAGCCTGATTGTTGAAAGGCCTTTCGCTGCTCATGGATCACCGGGCAAGGCGGCTATGCTTTCCTTCGAAGCCTCTCATGGCCCCAGACTACATTGACACTCACCTAGAGTCAAGACAATTAACTGCTTATAATATCTTTCACAATAAGACAGATTCGTAACACTTGTAATCTTGGCTCTTCCGGCATTTAGTGGCAGGGCCTCCGTTGATTTTACCGCTGGCTTTTCGGCGGCGCGCGGCATGTCAAGGCCGCGCGCCCGCAGGCCTCGGCCTCTACTGGCGAGCCCTGCTTGCGCGCTGGAAGACGGAAGGGCCAGGTTCTAGAGAACCCGCTCCCTCTACCACACGGTATGCGGGAGGCTCCGTTGTTTTGCTTAGGGCGATGGGAGGATGGCTTTCATCCAGCGGACTTCGTAGGGTTTGAGTTCGATGTGGAGGCCGCCTTCCTTGCCGGGAATGCGGTCGCCGATGAGCATGCCGGCCCAGGCCTGCACTTTGTGGTGAAGCTGCTCCGGGGTGGCGTTAAATTCTTGCGGAGCGTTCGTGATGTTCGTCAGGCAGAGCACGATGTGCCGGCCGTCGAGGCTCTCGCGATAGACCGAGAAGATCGCGGGCGTTACGAACAGAACCCTCTGCGCGGCGGCGGGATGAAAGGCGGGGCAACCCACCCGGAAGGAAATCATCCGGCTGAAGCGCTGTGCGATGCGGGAGGCGGCGGAGTTTGCATCCTGCAATTGTTCGAAGAGGGCGGGGGCGTTGATGGTGTTCCGGTTGATGCTGCGGGGGTCTTTCGAATTGATCGGGGTATCCGCGGTGACGTGCGCGCCGATGATGCTCGGGAGGTAGACGGCCGCGACGCCTTTCATGGCCAGCGCGATCGCCCTGGAAGCGAGGAAGCGGTCGATCTTGGTGTCCGGATTCTCCCCTGCGTTGTCCGGGTTGATGGCGTTGTACCAGGGGATATTTAGTTCATAGGGCGTCGTCGTCCCGTCGGAATTGGTGCGCATAGAAACCAAGCCGCCGTTGGCGTAAGTGCGATCCACCAACTCCTGCACTTCGTGGGTGCTGAGGATGTTGCGGACCGGCAGCAGGCCGATGCCGTCGTGAGAATCGAGGAAGTTGAAGAAAGTCGTCGTCAGCGATGGCGTGTGCAGCGAAGCGGCCCAGCGGGCGAGATACGTGCAATCGCCTGAGTGCAGGGTCCACAGCACCAGCGGCGGCAGCGCGAAGTTGTAAACCATGTGCGCTTCGTTGTGGCCGTCGCCGAAGTAGCTAATGTTGTCCTCATGCGGGACGTTGGTTTCGGTAATCAAGCCCACGGTGGGCGCCACCACATCCATCACGGCGCGGAAGAACTGGATCAGCGCGTGGGTTTGTTTGAGATGGGCGCAACTGGTGCCGAGTTCGCGCCAAAGATACGTGGCGGCGTCGAGCCGCAGGATGTCGGCCCCTTGCCGGACGTAATAGAGCAGCACCTCCAGCACGCTGAACAGCACCTTCTCGTCCCGGTAGTTCAGATCGATTTGGTCCGGGCTGAAGGTGGTCCAGACGTGTTTGACGCCGCGCAGCGTCGGGAAGGCGGTCAGCAGGCTCGAAGTCCGGGGGCGCAGGATGAGGCGAAGGTGGTCGGGGCTGATCGCTTCTTTCGTGGAGAAACTGATAAAGAAGTTCTCATACCCAGGGTTGCCGTTGAGGAACTCCCGAAACCAATGGCTCTGCGAAGAAACGTGATTCACCACGCCATCGAACATCAAGCGCCGCGATTCTCCCAGCAGATGGATGTCGGCCCACGTGCCGAGATGAGGGTCCACCTCCATGTAGTCGATCACGCTGAAACCGCGATCCGACGAGTAAGGGAAGAACGGGAGCAGATGCACGACGTTGAAGGTGCCCGCGAAAACCTCGTCGAAGATTTGGCGCAGCATCGCCAGCGGCGGCGTATTGGGACTGTGAATTAGATCGCCGTATGTGATCGCGACTACGTCGCGCTCCGTGAAGCGATCAATATCGCGGAAGTTCCGGTCCCGCTCCCGGAGTTCCTCCGGCTTGTGGGCGCAGTGCACCTGAAGGATGCGCTCCACTTCGGGATAGCACTGGGCCGCCTTCTCCTCGCCGTAGAGGATGGCGAGGATGTGGAGCAAGCGCTCCCGCGCTTCGGCGGGAAGGTGGAGAAGTTCTCTCGTGTAGTCCGGACGCTCATTGTATGGGACCCTCCGGACGGCGGGGGCCGGGGTGTTGCTCATGCGCTCATCTCCGCCGCGCTTTGCCGCGGCTCCTCGCCGAAATCGTCTCCGAGGTAATCCGCGAGTGCGTTGGCCGCCTCCCGGCAGACTTCCGCGTGCCGGGCCTTGCGATCCCGCCGGAAGCGCTGGCGGCGTTCTTCGTCGAGGGGCGGAAGAAGATCGAAGGTGATATTCGCAGGCTGGTAATGGGCCGGGTCCGCATGCGTCATGTAGTGGCACAGCGAACCGAGGGC
>JADYZL010000484.1 GCA_020853155.1 Bryobacterales bacterium | reverse complement strand
GCATCGCGGAAATGGACCTGCAATTGCGTGGGCCGGGTGAGTTGTTTGGAACGCGGCAATCCGGATTGCCGGCCTTCCGTTTCGCCGACCTTGTGCGGGACCACGACATCCTCGAACTCGCACGAAGCGAGGCGGCCGCCTTCATCGAGAAGCACGAGGGGAAGGCGGAACTGCGGGAGGCCGCGGAGTATATCCGGGAGCACTGGCAGCGCCGCTACGGGCTCGTGCTGGTGGCATAGGAGCGGAACGGACAAATGCGCATCATCGCGGGAGAGTTCAAAAGCAGACGTCTCAAGAGTATACCGGGCCTCGATACGCGGCCGACGCCGGACCGCTTGCGGGAATCGCTCTTCAGCGCGCTCCAACCGGAACTCGATGGGGTGGTGTTCGCGGATCTCTACGCAGGCACGGGTTCGGTAGGTCTAGAGGCGCTCAGCCGGGGCGCTTCGAGCGTGATCTTCGCGGAGCGGCACGCCAAGGCCGCGAAGGTGCTGCGGGAAAATATCGCCAGCTTCGGCGCGGAAACCCGGACGCGGGTGATGCTCGAACCCGCCTCGCGCCTGGCAGCGCACCTTGACGCCCGCATCGTTTTCCTCGACCCGCCCTACGGACTTTCCGGCGAGTACGAGGCTTGCCTCGATGCGCTCGCGGAAGGATTCGCGGAACTTGTCCTGGTGCAGCACGAGACGCGGCACAAGCTGGCGGAGCGGTACGGCGCGCTCGAACGCTGCCGGGAGTTGAAGCAAGGGGATAACGTCGTTTCCTTTTACCGGCGAACGCGCTCCGTGGCGGCGCCGGACGAAGCCCCATGAGAAGGGCGGGGAACTGGTTTACCCTGAAATAAGTGGAGAGAATACTGGAATCGTCGATTTCCTCGCCGGAGAAGCCGCTAATAGCCGTTGCGATGAGCGGCGGCGTGGATAGCTCCGTCGTTGCGGCGCTGCTGCATTCCAGGGGCGAGCGCGTCGTGGGCATGACGATGCAGCTATGGAACCAGCGCCGCCTGCCGGAGGTGGCGTCGGAGAAAGCCACCGGACGCTGCTGCTCGCTCGACGATGTGTATGACGCCCGCTACGTGGCCAACAAGATCGGGATTCCGTACTATGTGGTCAATTTTGAGGAGCGCTTTGAAGAAAACGTCGTAAAGCCGTTTGTGCAGGATTACCTTGAAGGCCGCACCCCCATCCCGTGCACGCTTTGCAACAACTTCATCAAGTTTGATCAGTTCCTGGATATGGCGGCTTCGGTGGGTTCCGGGCGGGTGGCAACGGGGCATTATGCACGCATTGACCAGGACCCGCTCACCGGGCGCTGGCGCCTCAAGCGGGCCGTCGATGACACGAAGGACCAGACCTACTTTCTGTTCGGTCTTACCCAGGAGCAGCTTGCACGGACGCTCTTTCCCCTCGGCGGCATGCGCAAGACCGAGGTGCGGGAACTGGCGCGGGAACTTGATGTACCCATCGCGGACAAGCCCGATAGCCAGGAGATCTGCTTCGTGCCCAACGGCGACTACGCGGCGTTCATCGATGCCTATTTCCGGGAGCAGGGGATCGACGCGGGAAGTGCGCGCGGCGCGATTCTGGACGAGAGCGGCAAGCGGCTCGGCGAGCATCGGGGCGTGCATCACTATACCATCGGGCAGCGAAAGGGGATCGGTATCGCCGCGCCCGAACCGCTTTATGTGATCTCCACGGAACCCGCGACGCAGACGGTGGTTGTGGGGAGCGGGGATGGGTTGATGCGTCGGCGGATGCGTGTGAAGGATCTGAATTGGATCTCTATCGAAGCTCCCTCGGGACCGGTGCGCGCGATGGTGCGCATTCGCAACCGGCACATTCCGGCGGCGGCGACCGTGTATCCTGGCAGCGGGAACGGCGTGGTCGAGGTGGAGTTCGACGCCCCGCAACGCGCGATCACCCCAGGGCAGGGAGCTGTTTTCTATCGGGACGATTTCGTCCTGGCGGGCGGGTGGATCGTGGATTCAATGGATACGTAACATCCATGAATTTAGCGAGATTAAGCACTATAGTAAATCAATCACTTTAAGTGGAGAAGGGAAGCAGACTGTTTGCGAAAACAGACCGGCTTAGGCGCGTGGCTGCCCTACGCACTTGTGCGGGGGGTGTTCTGGGTGCTTGGTCGGCTGCCGGACCGGCTGGGCCTTGCTCTCGCCGAATCGCTGTTTCGTATTCTGGATCTGCTTGTACCGCGTCTCCGCCGGATTGCTCTGCGTAACCTTGAGTTGGCCGAACCCACGCTCAATCTGGAAGCGCGTCAACGGCGGGTGACGGAGGTCTATCGATCACTGGCGCGACTCATTTGGGTGATTGCCAGAATTTCATGTAAAAGCTTCGATTATGTCTCTAACTATCTGCGAATAGAGAATATGCAATATGTTGAGGAAGCACTTGCAAAGGAGCGCGGGCTCCTCTTTGCAACCGGACACCTGGGCGCCTGGGAGCTGAGCGCGCTAGCGTTCGGCCGGCTCGTGCAGCCTATGGACGTGGTGGCGCGCCCCCTCGACAATGCCTACCTGGACAAGTGGGTCACCTCGCTCCGGGAGCAGACGGGCAACCGAGTATTGCGGAAATCGGGAACCCTGCGCGAGATCATGCGGGCGCTTGGGGAGAATCGGGCAGTGGGGATGCTGCTCGACCACAACGTCATCTCGCAGGACCTGTGTTTCGTGGATTTTTTCGGAATTGAGACTTCGGCGAGCACCGTTTTCGCCAAGATTGCCGCCAGAAGTGGCGCTGCCGTGGTGCCGGGCTTCGCTGTTTGGGACGCAGCGGAGCGGCGCTATGTCCTTCGTTTTGAAGAGCCAATCGGGATCACGAGAGACGCACAGCGCGACACGCAGGCCGTTCATTCGGCGATTGAGCGCGTCATCCGGCGCAACCCGGAACAATGGCTCTGGATCCATCGGCGCTTCAAGACGCGACCGCCAGGAGAAGCGCCTCTTTACGATTAGTGCCCGTCTCGAACGCGGAATAGAAAGGGAATGCGGGAATGAAAGAACCTCGTGCCGTACTGTTTGACTTCGATGGGGTGCTGGTCGATAGCGAACCGGTTCATCACATCGCTTGGTCCGAAGCGCTG
>JADYZL010000483.1 GCA_020853155.1 Bryobacterales bacterium | reverse complement strand
GCGCCCGCGGATCGTTTGGGCGTGGAGCACGCTGGCTCTGGCGGCGGCGATCGTAGCGGCACTGTGGTGGGGGGCGAGGTAAGCGATGTTTCGATGGATGCGCAATATTCACCTGGCGCTGGGTGTGGGGTTTTTCTTCGTGGCGCTGCTTTTCGCGTTGAGTTCCACGGTTCTGATGTACCGCTCGTGGTTCCCGAAGAGCGTCGACCGCGCGAGCGTGAGCGTGAGGGTGGCGCCCGGCCTCGATGGGCGCACGGCGGCGCTGGCGCTGATGCGCACGCAGGGCGTGACGGGCGATCTCTACGATATCCGGGCGGAAGGGAGCGATCTACGGTTCCGGATCGCGCGGCCGGGAACGGAGGCGGCCGTTACTTACAGCCCCGCCACGGGGGAGGCGAAGTTGGAGACGCGCCGCTACAACTTCTACGAGATGCTGGTGCAACTCCACACCAACCACGGATTCTGGCACGAGACGCTTTCCTCTAATTTGTGGGCGATTCTCTCCCTCGCGATCTCGGTGGGCCTGCTGCTGTTGGGCGCAAGCGGAATCTACCTGTGGTTCAAGCACCCGAGGGAGCGGCTCATCGGCAACATTTTGCTCGCGATCGGCTTCGCCGTTCCGGCGGTGGCGCTACTGATCACGCGGCTGCAAGGCAGTTAGAGCAGGAAACTGTCTCCTTTTCGAGGGATCTCCACCGGCAGGCCGTACTCCTGTTCGATGCGCGTCTTCAGGGCCTCCATCTGGATGGCTTCGCCGTGCACCAGGAAGACTTTTTTGAGGCCGGGCGCGATGCTCTTCATCCAGTGGATCAATTCCTGCTGATCGGCGTGGCCCGACATCTCATTGAGCTTTTCGACACTGGCGCGGACGTAGACGGGGTCCCCGAAGATGTTGACTTCCTTTTCGCCGTCGAGCAGCTTGCGGCCGAGTGTGTGTTCGGCCATGTAGCCCACGATGAGCACGGTGTTGCGCGGATCGCCGACGTTGTTACGCAAATGATGGAGAATGCGCCCGGCCTCGCACATGCCGGACGCCGAAATCACGACGTGGGGGTAATGGATGTCATTCAGCGCCTTGGATTCGGAGACCTCGCGCACGTAGCGCAGACGGTGGAAGCCGAAGGGTTCGAGGCCATCCATGAGAAAGGCGCGCGCTTCATGGTCGTAGAGATCCTCATGTTTGCGGAAGGTCGCGGTGACGTTCACGGCGAGGGGGCTATCGACGAAAACCTGGATATCGGGGATCAGCTTTTCGTTCATTAGCTGGTGCAGCAGCAGGACCAGTTGCTGGGTGCGCCCGACGGCGAAGGCGGGCACGATCAGCTTGCCGCCGCGCTGGACGGTCTTGTTGACGATCTCGGCGAGGCGGCCCTTCACGAGGCCGATCGGCTTGTGCAGACGAGCGCCATAGGTGCTCTCCATGATGAGGTAATCGGCGGGGGGGAGCGCTTCGGGATCCCGGATGATGGGCAGGTTGGGCCGGCCAACATCGCCGGAGAAAACAAGACTAGTGCGGTTGGCGCCGTTCTTGTGGACGAGGTAAATCGAGTTGGAGCCAAGGATATGCCCTGCCTCGTAGGTATCGAGGCGGAGGTTGGGGGCGATCTCGACGGGCGTGTGCATCTCGACGGGCCGGAAGAGGGGGAGCGTGGCCTCCGCATCGACGATGCTGTAGAGAGGCTCGATGTCGTGATTCTCGTCGGTCTGTTCCAGCACATTCCGCCGGTGCTTGCGTTTGTTGATGAACTCCGCGTCTTTCTCCTGGATGAAGGCGGAATCCCGGAGCATGGAATCGCATAGATCGGCGGTGGCGGTCGAGGCGAAAATCGGACCGGTGAAGCCGTTTTTCACGAGCGAGGGCAGGTTGCCGGAGTGATCCATGTGCGCGTGGGAGAGCACAACGGCGTCCACTTCGGCGGGCGGGAACGCGAAATTCCGGTTAATCTCGTTGGCTTCGGAGCGCCGGCCCTGGTAAAGGCCGCAATCGAGGAGAATGCGGCGGCCCTCCACCTCTAACTCGTGCAAGGAACCGGTGACGGTCTGGGCGGCGCCGCGAAAGGTGAGTCGCATCGTTTTACTCGATCACACCCCTTCCCCGCTCCGCAACAGGAATGCGGAGGATGTTGCGGAAATCGCGGTTCCGGGTTTCGCCCCCGGCAAACCCGAACTTTTGGCGGGACCGCAACTTCCGGTAGGATATCGGGTTTAACGGGGTGTGACGGTCTCAATGGCGGTAGAGGCGGACAGCCAATTGATGCTCCGTGTGAAGGAGGGGGACGAACCGAGCTTCGCCCTGCTGCTGCACCGCTTCCGCGTGCCCGTCTACCAGTTTCTGAACCGGATGGTGGAGAGCCCGGCGGTGGCGGAGGAACTGGCGCAGGAGGTGTTTCTGCGGGTTTACCGGGCACGGGCCACGTACGAGCCGAGCGCTAAGTTCACGACCTGGCTTTACCGGATCTCGACGCACCTGGCGCTCAACTACCTGCGGGATTCGCGCAAGGAGCGGGACCATCTGCGGCTGGATGAGACGCCGGAGGACGGGAGACCGGTGCAGGTTGCCTCCGCCGGCATTACGATCGAGGAGAGGCTGGTGGCGAACGACCGGGTGGCGCGAATCCGGAGGGCGGTGGGTGAGTTGCCGGAGAAGCAGCGCGTGGCGGTGCTGCTGCACAAGTATCAGGAGATGGACTACCGGCAGATCGCGGAGCTGCTCGATACTTCGGAATCCGCGGTGAAATCGCTGCTCTTCCGGGCGTATGAGAGCCTTCGCGTGAAGCTGGCGGATTTGGCGACGGGGCATGCAACGAAGGTAGCGGGATGAGGAAGGAGGGGGCGATGAAGAATTTCGGCGAGCGAGAGGCTTCCGGGTTCGCTGGACCCGAGCATACGGAAAACGTTGCGCCCGAGGCACGGGATGGCGTTTGGGTGCTGCTCGATGAGTGGAACGCGGGCGAACCCGCGCCGGATTTCGATGCCACCGTGCTCGCCCGCATCCGTGCCGAAGACCGCCCCGAGTTCCAGAACGGCTGGATGGACGGGCTGGTGGCGTGGTTTCGAGGGATGGACGCCATGCGCGGATTCGGCCTTGCGGGCGCGTTGGCTACCGTGGTTTTCGCGGCGATGATGTTGCGCGAGCCGGCAGTGGCGCCGGAAGTTCCTCTCAGCCAGGCGGCAAGCCAGGAACTCTCCGCGCAGCAGGTGGAATTGGCGCTCGAGGATTTGCGGATGCTGGACGAACTCTACAGCACCCCCGCGCCGGAGGAGAATCACAACAAGAAGATCTGACGCCATGAAACGCATTCGATCCATCCCGATGTTGTGTCTGCTGGCTCTGAGCCTGGCCGTTGCCGGGGATTGGTGTGCGCTACGGGCACAGGCGCAGCCAGGGGATAACGGGCAGGAAGCGGCCCCCGGAGCGGGACGGCGGGGCAACCCGCAGGGACAGGGGCGCGGCCTGCGCCGCCAGGGCCCGGATGGCCGGGGAGGAGGCCCGATGGCGCGCCGCCGGGCGCAGCGGGAGCAAATGCGGCAACTTCGGATTCTCGACCGGCTATCGCGGATGAGCCCGGAGAAGCGGGAGCGGCTGCTCGAGAATCTGCCACCCGCGCGGCGGCGGGTGGTGGAGCGAACGCTGCAGCGCTATCAGGAGATGCCGCCCGAGCGGCGGGCTGCTCTCGTGGAGCGCCTGCGGCAATTCGATGCGATGACGCCGGAGCGGCAGGCGCACCTGCGCGAGTTGCTGCGCTCGCTCGAACAATTACCCGCAGAGCGGCGGCAGGAGATCCGGAGCGAGTTTGCCCGGATCCAGCGCATGCCGGACGAAGAGCGTCTCGATTACACGGCATCGAACGCGTTCCGGCAGAAATTCAGCGATTCCGAACGTGAGTTGCTGTTGGATCTTGTGGACGCCGCGCCCGAGCCCTGACCGCATTTCTCAAGCCAATTTCCGCTCCGTGATAGGCGCTGCCGGCTCCCGATCCCTTTGACTGGCGGTGCGGCGAATTTTTGCCGCGCTCGATGATAGGATCTAGGGAGCCATGAAAATAGGGATTGTTGGACTCGGCTTCATGGGAAGCACCCATGTGAAGGCCATCAAGAAGATGGGCGCGACCGGCCCGTATC
>JADYZL010000482.1 GCA_020853155.1 Bryobacterales bacterium | reverse complement strand
TCGGCCCGCACTTCGCCCAGATGCCATTTTCCGAAGTGTCCGGTGGCGTATCCGGCGGAACGGAGGGCCTCCGCCACGGTGACTTCCTGAGGCCGGAGAGGGTAGCCCCAGGAGAAGCAGCCAAACCGATTCGGATGCCGGCCCGTCATCACGCTTCCCCTGGTGGGAGAGCACACGGGCGCGGCGGCGTAGAAGCGGTCAAAACGAAGTCCCGTGCGGGACATTTCATCGAGCACCGGGGTCTTCAGGACCGGATTGCCATAGTAACCCACATCGCCCCAACCCTGGTCGTCGGCCATGCAAAGCACGAAATTCGGCCGTCCGGCCGCGGTCTGGGCCCGTAATGGCGGCGGGGCCGCCGCGATCGCTGCCAACCCGAAGAGCAGGTCTCTGCGGCTGGTGCGGGAGGGGGTGGAATTCATGACGATTCTCCAGGGAGGTTTGAGATTGTGGAGGAGCGGTT
This sequence comes from Bryobacterales bacterium, assembly GCA_020853155.1. GTDB lineage: Bacteria > Acidobacteriota > Terriglobia > Bryobacterales > Bryobacteraceae > JACTMJ01. Next base: position 2,949 of record JADYZL010000482.1, on the reverse strand, counting down.
GGGGACGTCCCGTCGCACACCAAAGTTGTTCCGCGGGAGATCGCTAATTGACCGCGGTGTAGCGGCGGAGCACGGCCAGCACGCGGCCCTGGATTTCCAGATCGTCGAGCGAAACGTTGATCGGGCGCATTTCCGAGTTCGCGGGCTGCAGACGGGCGCGGCCGCCGCCGTCGGAGAAATAACGCTTCAGGGTGGTTTCCATCCCTTCGATCAGCGCCACGACAATGTCGCCGTCCTTCACGTTCGCGGCCCGTTCCACCAGCACGAAATCGCCGTCGCAGATATGGTCGTCGATCATCGATTCGCCGCGGACGCGGAGCGCGTACAGGTTGTCATTGCTCAGAAAGTCCGAGAGCACCAGGCAATCCGGAAGAGCTGGAGTTTCCACGGGAATACCCGCCGCGATTTGCCCCAGGAGCGGGATGCTCAAGGTGCTCTCGTTCATATTCATGCTGCGCGAGAGTTCCTGAAAATAACGCGGCGCGAGTTCGAGGGAACGGCTCTGGTTGTAGCTGCGGCGCACATACTGCTTCTGCTCCAGAGCGGAAATATGCTTGTGGACCGTGGCGAGCGAAGCCAATTCGAGCGACTTGCCGATTTCCTCATAGCTGGGGCTATACCCATGAGCCTGGATGTATTCGGCGATATAATCGAGCACTTCCTTCTGCCGCTTCGTGAGTGCCATCGGAACACCTTCTTGTGGAGTTTGATCTTCCCTACGATAGGCGAATAAATGCCGAAGGTCAAGAGAAAACGTGAAGGGAAGCCGCACTCTCCCTGAAGAAAGGCCTCTCGAGGTTCGAAATCCGGGGTGGCGAATGGACCGCGAAGAAAGAATTAATTGCCGTTCATCCCGCACATACCGGGCATTCCGCACGTGCCACCGCTTGGGCACATTGGCGCAGGCGGAGTGGAGTGGGAACCACCGCTGTGGGCGGCGAAGCCGGAGAGTTTCTTTTCGAGTTGATGGCCGCCGCAGGACGGACAGGCGATCTCCGCGCTGGATTGCGATGCACGGACGATCTTCTCAAAATCCGTGCCGCATTCGGTGCAGACAAACTCGCGGATGGGCATCTTTAGTTACCTCCGGGCAGGGACGGAAGCCACGGGGCATCCGCAAACTCTAACGCTATCTTAGCCGGGAAGTCTCCGTGAATTCAGCATCACTTGGAAGCAAGCGGCACGCGGAAGGATTATACCGGGGAGAGGCCGGCATGAGAGTGCCGGATTCCATTACGGGTTCAAACCGGTCAAGCGGTTCTCCAGCCAGAGCAGAATCACCAGAATGGCCACGAGAATCGATCCGATGATGGGGAGCGCCATCACGACGCCGATTCCAAGTTTTCCGGCAACGAAGCCCAGGCTGAATGGCGCGAGCAATCCGCCGAGCAAGCCCATGCCGAAAACCGCATTCATCACGCCAGGGTGGTAATAAGGGAATCGTCTTGCCATGTGGTCCAGCGCCATTGGGAATACCGGTGCGAATCCCGTGCCGGCCAGTGACAGGCCGAGGAACGCGCCGAACAGGTTGTTGGTGGAAAGCAGCATCAAACAGCCCAGCACGGAGAGGCTCAATCCACCCAGCAATACGCGGTTCCGCCGCGCGCGTTCCCGCAACGCCTGGCAGGCTGTGCGCCCGGCGAGGATAGCGAAGACGAACGTGGCTAAACCGTAAACCGCCACCTCCGGGCTAACGCCTACGCGCTGAATGAGGAAAAGCGGCAGCCAGCCGAGCAGCGCCACTTCGTTCCCCAATTGAAAGAAGAGCAGGAGCGAAAGAAGCAAGGTGGCCGGGTTCCGGAAGTCCTCGAACGCTTTCACAAACGCTTGCGGTGGATCCATGGATGGCGGAGCGGTGGAGCGCGCTTTTCGCATGGATCCTAAAGCAATCCCAATCGGCAACACCGCGAACGCAAGCAAGGCGAACGACCCGGCCGGAATGGCAACCAGGGCGACGACAAGTGGCGTGGCGAGTACTCCTGCAATTGCAACCAGGCCGGAAAGCTGAAAGACGGAAGGGGAGTTAAACCGGTAGACCACGCCGATGTGGTGGAAGATGACGACGGTGAGCGAGCCTAGCGCGAGGCCCAGGAGCAGCGCTCCCACCAGTTGCCATTGCAGCGGGTAAGGGGGTGGCAGCAGGGCGATCAAAGCGACGCCTGCCATCGAGAACACGCACCCCGGAAGAGGCTCCAGGAATAACCGCGGGAAGCGCAAAGAGGCAAGGTTCGTGGTTGCATTTCCCAGGACGAAGCCCAATGCCATCGCCAGGAAGTGATCGCCCGCAAGCTCAAACGCCTCCAGGCGGTGATAGCCCCAGACGGGCAACACGCTTCCGAGGAAACTCAGCAACGCCCCTAGCAGGAAGACAGCGCCGAGCAAGGATTTCGCGGGGATCGCGGGCGGCGTAATCATTGAGGTGGCCGCCACCGGCGGAGCCTCAACCACGGCAGTAGGCACAACCTGTATTTTAGCCGATTGCAGTTGTCCGCAAGCCGGCTGAATGTTCTTTCCGCGTGGGGGAGGCTCCCGGTGGTAGACTCGCGGGCATGCCCCTCTATCGTTGGGAGACCATTCCGCTGGAACAACTGAATCCGTTGCTCGCGCGCAAGGTGATCCACGGAACCCAAACGACGGTGGCGCAGATTCTCTTGCGCACGGGCGCCATTGTGCCGGAACACCACCACCGCCATGAGCAAACTACCATGCTGCAATCGGGGAAGCTGGTTTTTTACATGGACGGGAACGAAGTGATCCTGGAGGCAGGGTCAATCCTCAATATCCCGCCACACGCCGCTCACCGGGTAGTGGCGCTGGAAGACAGCGTTGCCGTCGATATCTTCTCGCCAACTCGCGACGATTGGCAGCGAGGCGAGGATCGCTATCTTCGCGAAGGCTGAAAACCAAGAAATGGATTGGCGCGCTGTTCCGCACCCTCACGAGAGCAAC
>JADYZL010000481.1 GCA_020853155.1 Bryobacterales bacterium | reverse complement strand
GGGGTGGAGTTTCTCTCCCGGGTGCGGCTCACGAATAGCGTGAGCCCGGTGATTCTGATGACCGCGTACGGCACGGTGGAATCCGCGGTGGAGGCGATGCGCAAAGGCGCGAGCGATTTTCTCACGAAGCCGTTTTCGCTAGACCACCTGACTTCGGTGGTGGAGCGGGCTCTCGAGATGCGGGCGCTGCGCGACGAGAATCGAAAGCTGCGGGAGGAGTTGGGCAAGCGCTACGACATGGAGCACATCATCGGGCGCAGCGCGCCGATGCAGGAAGTGTTCCAGCTTGTGATGCGGGTGGCGCAGGCCAAATCCACGGTGCTGATCGCTGGGGAAAGCGGCGTGGGCAAGGATCTGATCGCGCGCGCCATCCACTTCCATTCGCCCCGGCGGGACCGCCCGTTCGTGAAGATCAACTGCACGGCGATCCCGGAGAATCTGATGGAAAGCGAACTCTTCGGCTACGAGAAGGGCGCGTTCACGGGGGCGGCGGCGGCGAAACCCGGCAAGTTCGAGGATGCGAACACGGGCACGGTGTTTCTGGACGAGATCGGCGATGTCTCGCCGGCGGTGCAGGTGAAACTGCTGCGCATCCTGCAGGAGCGGGAGTTCGAACGGCTGGGAAGCAACAAGACCATCGGCATCGACGTGCGGGTGATTGCGGCGACGAACCAGGATCTGCGCGCGGCGCTCGAGCAGGGGACGTTCCGGGAGGATCTTTTCTACCGCCTCAACGTGGTTCCCATCAACATCCCTCCGCTGCGGAAACGGAAAGAAGACATTCCGTATCTCGCCGATTATTTCCTGACGAAGTTCGCGAAGGAATCCGGCAGACAGATTGAAAGCCTGGGGGACGACGCGCTTCAACTTCTGGAATCGCATTACTGGCCGGGGAATGTGCGGGAATTGGAGAACGTGATTGAACGCGCCGTGGTGCTTTCGCATGGCAGAGTGCTGACGCCGGACGATATCCGGATCGACGACGTTCGCAAGGGGCCGATGGATGCGGGCGATCGATTTCTGCCACCGGGGATGACGCTCGACGAGTACGAAAAATGGCTGGTGCAGGAGGCGCTCCGGCGATCCAAAGGCAACAAGAGCCAAGCCGCCCGGTTGCTGGGAATCACGCGGAATGCCTTCCGCTACCGCCTTTCGCAGACTGGGCTCGAGAGCTTGGAAGGGGATGAAGCGTGAAGGGCCGTTCCCGTTCTTGAGACTCTGGGGCTAGAGGCGATGTGCGCATCCAAGGCGAGACGCCCGAGTGGCATTTCAGGGAATCCACTATGCTGAATGCGTGCGCGCCTTCATTCTTCTTCTCATCTTCCTTCTGCACGCAGCGTCTCCGCTTCCGGCCCAACCCGCGGACCTCGATACGTGGGTGGCTCGCGCACAGAATCAGTTTGACGTTCCCGGTATCGCCGTCGCCGTTGTGAAGGACGGCAAGGTGGTGCTTGCCAAGGGCTACGGAACGCGCAATCTGGCGCGGCCGGGGGCGGTGGACCCGCATACGCTGTTCGGAATCGCTTCGAACACGAAGGCATTCACGGCCGCTGCATTGGCGATTCTCGTGGACGAGGGGAAGCTCGACTGGGACGATCCAGTCCAGAAGTTTCTGCCTCAGTTTCAACTTGCGGACGCCTACCCTTCCCGCGAGGTGACGATTCGCGATCTGTTGAGCCACCGCACGGGAATGGGGCTGGGGGCGGGCGATCTACTCTATTGGCCGGATACGACCTTTAGCCGGGCGCAGGCGGTGAGCGCCGCGCGGCATTTGCCGCTGGTTTCGAGCCCGCGCAGCCGGTACGCCTATAACAACCTGGGCTATGTGGTGGCTGGGGAGGTGGTGGCCGCCGCTTCCGGGATGCCATGGGAACAGTTTGTTCGCGAGCGCATCTTCAAACCCCTCGGGATGAACGAGACACGGATCACAAGCGACGGACTTGACCCGGCTACCGGCAATGTGGCCGTGCCGCACTCCAAGGGTTGGCGGCTGGTGGGAACGCTTCGGCCCCTTGCGCCTACCAGGGATGCCGTTTGGGCCGCGGCGGCGGGAATCAAATCCAATGTCAGCGACCTGACAAAGTGGGTGACCTTGCAGTTGGAGGGCGGGAAACTCCCGAATGGCGCGGCGCTCTTCTCCCGGAAGCAAGCGGCGGAGATGTGGAGCGCGCAGATTCCCGTTCCGATTCGCGAGCCCATCCCGGCGCTGAAGAGCACAAGGCCGAATTTCAGCGCTTACGGGCTGGGGTGGTTCCTACGGGATTACCACGGTCGCAAGATCGTCACGCACACGGGGGGACTGACCGGGATGGTGAGCCTAACGCTCCTCGTGCCGGAAGAGAAGCTGGGGATCATTGTGCTTACGAACCAAGAGGAGACGGGGGCTTTCCAATCCATCGGCGATCATCTCCTCGATTATTATTTGGGCCTGCCGGTAACGGATTGGACAAGCGCGTATGCGGAGAACACGGCGAAGACGCGCCGCGAGGCGAACGAGAAGGAGGCAAAGGCGTTCGGCGCCAGGATTCCAAACACACAGCCATCGCTTCCACTCTCCAGCTACGTGAAGCAGTACACCGACCCATGGTACGGGAAGGCGTCCATTGAATTGCGAGACAGCGGGCTCTACCTCCGCTTTCTGGGAACGCCCTCCATGCACGGGCAACTGGAGCACTTCCACCTCGACACGTTTATCGTCCGCTGGCAGGACCCCACCATCCCGGATGCCTACGTGAATTTCGCTCACCGGATCGATGGCAGCGTGGCGGGATTCCGGATGGCTGCGATCTCGGATTTGGCTGACTTCAGTTTTGACTACCATGACCTGAGGTTTGCCGCCCCGAAGCTCGAACCCGAGAAAGAATAAGCGGGATTCTACCGTCAGTCTGACGCCGCGTGCGCGAGGGCTTCGCATTCAAGCGGACTCAAACAAGAATCGTGTGATCGCTGTCGATTTTGCCGATTCCCAATCGACCAATGTCCAGTTGCGTATTGCGCCGGTCGGCTCTCGCAGATCACACACACAGAGGAAATCACGATGAAATTTCTTAGCGTCTTTTCACAGACGGAAGTAAACGCGCCATGCTCCCCCGAGGAGATGGAGCGAATGGGAAAACTGGTGGAAGAAGGGATGAAGGCTGGGTATCTGCTGGACGTTCAGGGGTGCATGCCCAGCAGTCTCGGGGCACGCGTCCGCCGCGCGGGGGACAAGTTCACGGTTACGAATGGCCCCTTCGCGGAATCTGAGCTCATTGGGGGTCTCGCAATTATTCAGGCCGAAAGCAAGGAGGAGGCGATCCAACACGTCCTCCAGTTTCTTCATACGGCAGGCGACGGGGTGTGCGAACTTCGCCAGTTGTTCACCGTGGAGGATTGCCCATGTGGAATGGAAGGGCAGGCCGAACGGAGCGACGAAGAGCGCCAGGTTGCGGTCTGATTCCGGAAGAAGCGGGGTGTCTGCCGCATTGCGCGGCGACTCCCCGATCTCCTGGGAGCTCCGGCTCCAGGCCGGTACGTGGATGAAGCGCGCGCATCGCGCTGCGCTATCGTGGGTGTAGACGCTGACGCGGGTGACAGACCGGCACTGGACGAGGCGTTCCCGAAGTTCAACCATGGCACTCCCGATCATTCATGCGTTGCTCGATCGGGTGGCGCCGGCGTCGCTCTATCGCGGCGATACGTCTTACACAGAGCTGCGCGCTCTCGACGATTCGCTTCACGGAATCAACCGGTGCGGCGACGCGATCGCGCTTCTGCAATCGGCCAAGGAAAGGCTGCGCCAGCCCCTGGAGCGGCGCTTCGACGGGACCACTGCGCAGGCGCTCACGCTCAAGGCACTGAATATCCTGCTGGCGAAGTACCAGTTTCGAGGCCGGCACAGCCATCTCGCGGCGCATCCGGTGGGCTTGGTGGTGGACCCCTCCAATATGTGCCAATTAGGGTGCCCCGGCTGCGTTCACTCCTCGAGCCCCGGCGCGGCGGAGCGTTTTGCGTGGCCGAATGGCACGCTGCCGGAATCCCGCTTTCGCGCGCTGCTGCAACGGTACGGCCCCACGGCGGTGGCCGTCTATTTCTGCGATTATGGCGAGCCGCTGCTGAACCGCAATACGCCGGCGCTCATCCGGATTGCCAAGAGCTATCGCATGCAGGCGATGCTTTCGACCAGCCTCTCCGTACGGCAGATGGACGCCGAGGCTCTGGTGGATTCCGGACTCGACTTCATGGTGCTCTCGATCGACGGGGCGACGCAACCTGTTTATGAGCGTTTCCGTCGCGGGGGCCGCCTGGACCTGGTGTTCGAGAACATCCGCAAGCTGGTGGAGGCACGGGACCGCATGGGACGGAGCACGCCCATCCTTTCCTGGAACTTTCTCGCTTTTCAGCACAATGTGCACGAGATTTCAGAAGCGCTCCGGGTGGCGCGCCGCCTGGGAGTGGACCAGTTCCGCGTGGTGGAGCCGTTTGACGTTTCCTGGGACGACCCCGGCATCCAACCGGCCCGCGTGAAGCCGCGGGTGGTGCATCTCGCATGGGCGCCGCGCCGCATTTTCCGCGCGAGCGGGGGTGAGGCTTTGTTTCCGCTGGATGCCGAACGAATTCAGAGCGCTTACGAACAGCCGTGGGAGCAACCACCGGAGCACGAAGCCAACGCGCGTTCCTCCCATGCGTGCCACTGGCTTTACAAGAACCTCGTCATGGACGCGACCGGACGAGTGATGCCGTGCTGCGCCGCGCCCACTCCGAGCAATCACCTGGTCTTCACGGAGTTTAACGCCGCGTCGGACGACCCCTTCAATTCACCCAAGCACCGGCGGGCCCGCGCCCTCTTCGCAGGAGATTCGGACCTTACACCGGAGGCCGCCGAACGGACGGAGGCGAGCATCCCATGCAGCAACTGCGAATGGGATCAAACCAAGGTCAACATCGGCGCCAGGGAGATCGAGCGCTATTTCCGGCAAGC
>JADYZL010000480.1 GCA_020853155.1 Bryobacterales bacterium | reverse complement strand
GCTCGCTCGCGGGGGAGGATATGCCGCCGAAGCGTCACCCTTCCAGCACCCGCAGGAGTCTTCCTCTGCCGGGATCGTGGGGAGACAATGAAACTTCCACGAGATCGCCCGGGCGCAGACGGACAAAATTCTTTTGCCGGGCGCCCGACGCGTGAACGAGGACAATATCCTTTCTATTATCCAACATTACGCGCACAATTGCATGTGGCATCAGTTCGACCACCGTGGCTCGAAATAAATCCCGGGTGGGGGTCACCCCTTCCCCCGGCTTTCGATCCAGCCGTTCCTCTTCCGTGCCGATCGGCCGGTCTCTCTCCATCAACACCCTTCCAAACCGGTCTTGCGCCTTCGCCGGTGCGTCCGGCTAGGGGCGCGTCAGCACCCATGGCCCGTTCTCCGTGATTGCCACGGTGTGCTCAAAATGCGCCGAATACGATCCATCTTTCGTGACGGCCGTCCAGCGGTCCGACAAAACCTTCGATTCCGCGTGGCCGAGATTCACCATCGGTTCGATCGCCAGCACCATTCCCGGCTTAAGGCGGGGGTTCTCGTTCCGCCGGTCCACGTAATTGGGAACCTGAGGATCTTCGTGCAGCCTCGTACCGATGCCGTGGCCGACATACTCGCGCACGATGGCGAACCCGTTGCCATGGATATGCTTCTCAATGGCGGCAGAGATATCGAACAAGCGATTTCCCGGCGTGGCCTGCGCGATGCCGAGTTCGAGGGCCTCGTTCGTCACACGAAGCAACTTGGCCACTTCCGGCGCCACCTCACCGACGGCAACGGTGAGTGCGGAATCCGCGAAATAGCCGTCCAACTGCACTCCGGTATCGATCGTTACCACATCGCCGCTCTTCAGCACGCGCTTTCGGCTCGGAATCCCGTGGACGATCTCTTCGTTCACCGACGTGCAAAGCACCGCCGGGTACTTGCTGCCCGCCGTGGGAACGTAATAACCCTTGAACGCCGAGATGGCCCCGGCATCCTGCATCATCTTCTCCGCCACCACCTCTAGATCCCAGGTGGAAACGCCCTCTTTCACCAAGCCGGCGCAGGCGCGAATGATGTCGTGAACCAGCAGCCCACTCTGCCGCATTTTCAGAAGCTCAAGATCGGTCTTTCGAATAATCATGATCGGTCCTCATGAACAAGACCCGCCGCCGCCTCCAAAGGGATATCCAAAAGAGTGGCTTGCTCCATCACCTTTACGTCCGCTCTCCCGCCCACACTCTCCCCCGGCCTGGTTCCGTTGGCTGACCGCGCCGCCCGCGCATCGCGCCGTTGGAATTCGCGGAAGTCTTCCAGCACGCGCTCTTGAATCGCTTCCGGGCTGCCCTCTCCCGCGTCTACCCAAGCCACTCCGCCTACGCGGCCTTGGAAAAAATCGGTCACGGGAGCGGTGAGCGCTTCGAAATCCGCGAGCCGCCTCGCGACAAACTCCGGCCGGTCGTCTCTTCTCGGTTCGAGCGTTCCGGAACAATGAGGCCGGTCGCACAGGTCCCCCGCGAGCGAAGGCTGGTAACGCAAATGAAACAACGTGCCGCAAGCGGAACATTGCCTGCGCCCGGAGAACCGGGCAACCAACGTTTCCGGAGTGGCATGCAACCGCACCACGAACACTTTCTTCGGCGGATGTCCAATCGCGCCCGGCAATCGCTCCAGGAACCGCTTGGCCTGGGCGAGGGTGCGTGGGTAGCCGTCGAAAATCACCCCATGCCGGCAATCCGGCAACGAAACCCGCTCTTCGAGAAGCCGTTCAATCCATTCATCGGGAACGAATTGCCCGATATCGATCCTGCCGGCGATGGCCTTGCCCAACTCATCGCCGATGAGAATTCGATCCCGCAGCATGTCCCCCGTGGAAACGTGCGGAAAGCCAAGCCGTTCGCTCAGGAGCGCGGACTGCGTTCCCTTGCCCACACCTGGAGGGCCGAGAACGACAATCGCCTTGCCGCTCTCCCCGCCCGCATCCTCGTGCCCGCCGCGCTCGGAACCGGCCACCGGTTCCAATGGGGACTTACCGGCGCCATTTGCCACCTGGGAGATCGGAATCTCGCGGAAATGCAATCGTTCCGCGGTCACCGGTCTAAAAAACGCTCCGGCGTCCGCGTACGCGGCCCGCCTTCGGAGTGAACCCTTCGTAGTGGCGCATGATCAATTGCGCCTCCACCTGGTTCACGAAATCCATCGCCACGCCGACGACAATCAGTAGCGACGTTCCACCGAAGTAGAACTGCACGCCCAGGCCATCCAGCAGAAACCGTGGGAAATTGGTGTCGATCCAGCTCCCAACCAGAGGCAGGTGCTGCAACTTGATTCCCGCGATCATGATGTCGGGAATCAAGCAGAGTATCGCCAGATAGATTCCGCCCACCACCGTGATGCGGGTGAGGATGCGGTTCAAGTAATCGGCGGTGCTCTTTCCAGGGCGGATGCCGGGAATAAAGCCGCCGTACTTGCGCATGTTATCCGCGGCTTCGTTCGGATTGAAAATGATCGAGACGTAGAAGAAACAGAAGAAGATGATCGACGCGACAAACACCACCGCGTAAAGCGGCTCCGCATGCGCGATGGATGCCAGAATGGCGCTCAGCCATTCATTCGACTTCACCCAGGGCAGCGTGGTGAGCGTCTGCGGGAGCGCGAGCATCGAACTCGCGAAAATCACCGGGATGACGCCGCCCGCATTCACTTTCAAGGGCATGTGCGTCTGCTGGCCGCCCATCACTTTGCGGCCCACGATGCGCTTTGCATACTGCACCGGCACCCGGCGTTCAGCTCGTTCCACCAGGACGATGAAGCCGACGACGGCGATCATCCCGATCAGGATGAGAATGGCCTGCAGAGGCGGCCAATTGCGGGTAACGAAAACGTTCTCCCAAACGCTGTAGGTGGCGTGCGGAAGCCCCACAACGATGCCCGCGAAGATGATCAGCGACATCCCGTTGCCCAAGCCACGCTCGGAAATCTGCTCCCCAAGCCACATGATGAACGCAGTCCCCGTGGTGAGCGTGACGATCGTCATCAGAATGAAGCCAATGCCGGGATTCAGCACAAAGTTGCCGTCGCTCGATTGCAGCGCGATGGCGATACCGAAGGACTGCAAAACCGAAAGAATAATGGTCAGGTAGCGGGTCCACTGGGTGATCTTGCGCCGTCCCAGTTCGCCCTCTTTCGAAAGCTTTTCGAGCGTCGGCACCACCACGGTAAGCAACTGAAGGATAATCGACGCCGTGATATACGGCATGATCCCAAGTGCAAAAATCGTGAGCCGCTCCAGCATGCCGCCGGAGAAGAGGCTGAGCATGCCGAAGACGCTCCCCCGATTCTGATCGAAAAAATCCTGCAGCGCCACGGTGTTCACGCCCGGCGTGGGCACGAACGCGCCCAACCGGTATACCGCGAGCAGTGCCAGCGTGAACAGGATGCGATTCCGCAGATCCGGCACCCGGAACACGTTCGCGATGGCTTCGAGGAACTTATTCATTCCGCACTTCCTGATCCCCACTTCCCACCGGCTCATTGCCGGCCAGGGACAAACTCACCTTTGCATCCGCCACCCGGGCGCTAGGCCTTGGCCGTGGGCTTCGGCTTGTTCTTGGCGACGAGCTTTCCCTTCTGCACGGGCTTTGGCGCAATCGTCGTCACCGTTCCACCGGCCGCGACGATCTTCTCCGCGGCCTGCTTTGTGAATGCATGCGCCGTGACCTTCACCGCGCGGCTCAATTCGCCGGACCCTAGAATTTTGAGGCCGTCGCGCAGATTCTTGATGATGCCCGATGCCACCAGGCTTTCAGGGCTGAATTCCGTGCCTTCGAGATCGTTCAGCCGGTGGACGTTGAGTTCGGCATACTCCGTGCGGAAGATGTTGGTGAACCCACGCTTCGGAACGCGGCGGTGCAACGGCATTTGGCCGCCTTCGAAACCGCGCTTCTGGCTGAAGCCGCTGATCGAGTGCTGGCCCTTCATCCCGCGTCCGGACGTCTTCCCGTGTCCGGAACCCATACCGCGGCCGATCCGCTTCCGCGGGCGCGTTTGTCCGGCTGGTGGTTTGAGATTGCTTAAATCCATCGTCTTCTCCTAGGGGCTCTTCCGCTCCGGGCCGCAGTTCCCGCTTACTCGTTCTCCACAACCTTCACAAGATGGGGAATCTTCTTAATGATGCCCCGCGTGGAAGGATTATCCGGACGCTCGACAATCTGTTGAAGGCGGATCAATCCCAACCCGCGCACCATGCGGCGCTGCGTTTCGGGTTGTCCCACCGGGCTTCTCACCAACTGCACTTTCACGGTCGCTTCCGCCATCGCTCGCTCTCCTCAATTCCTCGCCGCTCACCCTCGGCGGCGCGCATCCCTTGGCTCCCGCCGCTCCATGCCGGCCAGCCCTATCCTCTCCCGTTCCGCCTCGCTAACCCTTGCCGGCATTCCATCCGGCCCGGGTGTTGGCAGAAGGATTCCTAGGCTTCGGCCGCCGGCTGCGCGGGCATCTCCACCGTATGAAGGCCACGCATAGCCTTCACGGCCTCCCGGTCCCGCAATTGAACCAGCGCATCGACGGTGGCCTTGACGACGTTGTGCGGATTGCGGCTACCCAAACACTTGGTAAGCACATTATGCACACCCGCCGCCTCAATCACATAGCGCACGGGGCCGCCCGCAATCACGCCCGTTCCTTCCGGCGCGGGCTTCAGTAGCACTTTGCCGCTGCCGAAGACGCCCACCGTTTGGTGAGGAATCGTACGCTGCGCCAAGTTCACCTTATGCAGGTTCTTCTTGGCGGCCTCGATTCCCTTCTTGATCGCCGAGGGCACTTCCTTCGCCTTGCCGGTGCCGAACCCGACCACGGCGGCATCCGGATCGCCCACCACTACCAGGGCTGAGAAGCTGAGGTTCTTGCCGCCCTTCACCACCTTGGTGACGCGGTTGATGCTGACGACGCTTTCCTTCAGGTTATATCCCGAAGCATCGATAGGCTTTTTCTTGGTCATCATGGCGATTCTAGAACTCCAATCCTGCT
>JADYZL010000479.1 GCA_020853155.1 Bryobacterales bacterium | reverse complement strand
GGGGCTACCTGGGGCTGTTGGTCTTCATGATCGGGGACGGCGTGGAATCGGGATACCTCTCCCCCTTCCTCACCCAGCATGGATTCTCGCAGCAGGGAGTGGCTTTGGTGTTCACCGTGTATGGGGTTACGGCGGCCATCGCCGCGTGGTTCTCCGGCGCGCTCTGCGACCTTTGGGGCCCGAGGCGCGTGATGGGGTTGGGGCTGGCGATCTGGACCGTCTTCGAAGTGGCATTTCTGCTCGTGGGAATTGCGCGCGCGGATTATTGGAGCATTCTGGCAACCTACGCGCTGCGTGGGTTTGGGTACCCGCTGTTCGCGTTCGGGTTCCTGGTGTGGATTGCGGCGGCGACACCCGCGCGGCAGTTGGGAACGGCGGTGGGCTGGTTCTGGTTCGCGTTCACCGGAGGGCTGCCGACACTCGGATCGCTGCTGGCGAGTTTCACGGTGCCGCTGATGGGCGCTTACGCGACGCTCTGGCTATCTCTGGCGCTGGTGCTCGCGGGTGGATTGGTGGCGATTCTCGGCACGAGGGAACCCACGGGTCTACACCCCTTGGCGCTGGCGGGCGAGCCCGTGCTCCGCACGCTGCTTTCGAGCGTCACGATTGCGTGGAAGAAGCCGAAGGTCGGCGTGGGCGGCATCGTGCGCATGATCAATACCGCCCCTCAATTCGGCTTCCTCGTGTTTCTTCCGCTCTACTTCACGGAGACGGTGGGCTTTGCGCTGGCGGATTGGTTGCGGCTGCTGAGCGCCATGTTCCTGAGCAACATTGGCTGGAATTTGCTGTTCGGCTTCATCGGCGACCGGCTCGGGTGGCGCAGAACCGTGGCGCTTTGCGGCGGGGTTGGCTCCGCCATCACCACGCTGGCGCTCTATTACACGCCGGAATGGTTCGGCGCACATTATGGCCTTTGCGTGCTTGCGGCCGTGTGCTACGGCGCGACGCTCGCCGGGTATGTGCCGCTTTCGGCTCTGATGCCATCGCTTGCACCGGAGCAGCGCGGCGCGGCCATGTCGATTCTCAACCTGGGCGCGGGGGCAAGCGTATGGGCCGGCCCGGCAATCGCGGGCGTCTTTCTGCCGAGGGTTGGGGTGGGTGGGGTGATGTGGATTTTCGCGGTGCTCTATCTGGTGAGCGCGGCGCTCACTCTGCTGCTGAAGCTGCCTTCGGAGGAGCGAACGGCATCGGCTCGGGCAGCGGGGTAATCTCGGTGCTTCGCATCCTGACTCGACGAGGCAGAACGGAGCGGCCGTGCGGACGCGCTTTGAGATTGCGATTGCGGCGTGCGCGATGGCGATTACGGGCGGCCCGGGCTCGCGCGGTCTTGAATCTGCACGGCCACGCGCTCGACGGATTCGAGGGCGGACTGAGCGGCGGGAGGGAGCGCATCCACTTGCCGGGCGACGCGCAGCAGATCGAGCAGACCCTGCGTGAAGATGGCAATCTCCTTGAGGCGCAGCAGTTCTTCGGCATGTGCGTTCTCCGGAGAGCGCATGCCGGGGTTACCGGCCGCGGCATCGTTGCGCAACAGGATGGATGCGGCGGAGGGCCGTGCAATGCCGCACGCGCGCATGACCGTTTCTATGATCTCGCGCGCACCTATTTCCTTGAGCACATAATCCACCGCTCCGTTCTCAATGGCCCGCTTGCGGAACTCAAAGTTTGAGTTGTTCGACATCACGAGGACCTTCGTATCGAACAATCGAGGGTTCGATTTGAGCAGCCGGAGAAGCTCCAGGCCGTTCAGATTCGGCATCATGAAATCCGTGAGCACCAGATCCACCGGCGCGGAATCCCGGAGGATCTGGAACGCCTGATGGCCGTCGGATGCCTTGAGCACTTCGATGTTTTGGCGCTCAAGCCATAAAGTCAGGTTCCCGATGAGGTGTTCGTCGTCATCGACGATCAACACCCGCGCGCGGCTGGAGCCCGAGGCTGTGGAACCTGAGGCTGTGGAACCTGAGGCCGTAGAACCCGCGGCACATTCCTTCTCATTCTTCATGGCTATATCCATAGACAAGCAACCACCGAAACTGCCGTTCCGCAGTGATCTCAGCCCCTCTGCGGATCCCATCTTCCAGCAGGGCTGCGGACCGCGCTACTTGGGTCTATCGTCAAAATTCGGAAAAACGATATGGAACTCGGAACCGATCCCCAGTTTCGATTCCACCCAGATCTTCCCGCCGTGCAACTCGACGATTTTCTTTGAGATTGCCAGGCCAATGCCGGAACCCGCCACCGCCCGCGAATTCTCCGCGCGCGCAAACATGTCGAAGATGGTGGGGAGCTGACCGGCGGGAATGCCTCGCCCGTTGTCGATAACGCGGATCAGCCAGCCGCCGTGACGCTGCCGCCGCTCGCAGGCAATGCGGATGCAGGGTTGCTTTTCGCGGCGGTATTTGATGGCATTGCCGATCAGGTTTTGAAAGAGCCGGGAGAGGAAGGCTTCCGAACCAAGGATCTTCGGAAGTGGATCATAGGACACCAGCGCATTCTCCCGGCGAATGACGGCCAAGAGATTCTCGATCGCATTCTGAAGTACGGCATTGCCATCCACCATCCGGAAGGACATCGAGTGCGCACCGATGGTGGCAAAGTCCAGGACACCCGAGATGAGCGCCTGCATGTTCTGGCCAAGCTTCCGGCTGGACTTGAGCCACCGTGAAACATCCGGATTCCCGGCACAAGCCTCCGTCGCAGCCATAAGTTCGAGGTAATCGAGGATCGATTGCAGAGGCTGCCGGAGATCATGGGAAATCACGTGCGCAAAGCTGCCGAGTTCCTGGTTTCTCCGGGCCAACTCGCGATTGCGATGCTGCAATTCCACGAGTTCAAAACCGACGTCCCGGAGAGCGCCGCCGTTCGCCGGACTGCGATGGGCGTCCTCGCCTTCAGGGACAATCGTCCCGGTGGCGCGCCGCCGCGATGGCGCGTGGCTGGCCCGCGACAGACGCAGCGCCTCCACCTTCGTACGCAGAAGGCCGGGATCGACGGGCAGGCGAAGGAAATCGATGTGATCCGCTTCGTGCATTTCCGGGATAAACTCGTCCGCTGCATCCTGAGCCGTGACGAACAATACCGGTGGCGCGGCCTCGCCGAATCGCTCCCGGATTCGCCGGGCGGTCTCAAGTCCATGCAGCGCCGGAGTGGAGAGATCGACCAACACCAGAGCGATGCGGCCCTTTCCGACGAGCGCCAACGCTTCCTCGTCCGACTGTGCTGCAATCAGTTCCACCGACATCCGGGCGAGGAGTTCCTGGATTTGGGCGAGATTCCCGCCAGCCGCATCCACCGCCAGCACGGCGAGGCGCGCGGATTCCGGCTGCGATCCGGGCGGGGATTGGCCGTGCTTCCGGCGGCTATCCGAAGGGGGCTTTTCCCGCGCGGGATGAGGGGTTACGTTGGAAAAGTGTCCGGTTCCAGCGTTCGCTATGGCGTCCGGAAGACATTCGGCATTCGTCATGGCTATCAGCGCTTCCCATCGGGGGCGTCCGTTCATGGGCCCGCCGCCTCGCTCACGAATCGACTGGCTTTCCGATCGCCCGGGTTCGAAAAAGGGCGGCTGAGTAGCTTTCGACCGAATGCGCCGGTCACTTTAGACCGTAGGCTCCATTGGCCCGAATACGCAGGCGATTTCCCGGAAAAGGCAGAGGATGCTTCCCTGAAATACCGCCGGATTCACGGAATGCGCGGACAGGAGAATCGGCCTCGCGCGGACTTCGGCGCTAATGGCTGGCAGCCTTTTCCGCACCAAGCCCCGTATTGGCGCGCACCAGTAACTCCGTATACTTTTCTTCCGACTGAGGATCCCGGAAGGCCAGCGTTCCCAGAACGGCGGCGGCGAACCCGGCGGGAATGCTGACAATGCCGGGATTCTCCAGTGGGAAGAGCGCGGAAGCACCCATGAAGCTGGGGCTGAGCGCGATCAAGCCGATGCTGCTGAGCAACCCCACGGCCATCCCGCAAACCGCGCCGCCGGTATGGAAACGCTTCCAGAAAAGGGAGAGCAGAATGACGGGCAGATTCGCGGACGCGGCCACCGCGAACGCCAGGCCGACAAGAAAGGCAACGTTGGCGGTGGGACCGACGAGGATGGCCACACCCACGGCGCCGATGCCGAGCGCGATGGCGGTGATGCGGGCAACCGCGATCTCCTCTTTGGGGTAGGTGGGCTTGCCCGCGCGCAGGACGTTCGTATAGAAATCGTGGGCAACGGAGGTGGAGGCGCTGATGGTGAGACCGGCGACGACGGCGAGAATGGTCGCGAAGGTGACTGCGGCGATGAACGCGAGAAAAAGATCTCCTCCCAGCCGGAAGGCAAGCAGGGGAGCGCTCATGTTGATGCCGCCGTTGGCGGCGATGAAATCGCGGCCGACGAGGAGCGCGGCGCCGATCCCGAGGAAGGTGGTGAGCACGTAGAAGACGCCGATGATCGCCATGGCCCAGACAACGCTCTTGCGGGCGGTGGGGGCATCGGGAACGGTATAGAAACGCACCAGGATGTGCGGCAGCCCCGCCGTGCCGAGAATCAGCGCGAGGGAGAGAGAGATCAGATTGAGCGGGCCATAGGGCGGCTTATAGTAGAGGCCGGGCTGGAGAAAATCCCGGACGACGGCAACGCCATTTTCCGTGTAGCCTACGCGCGTGGCGGCATCGAAGAAGGAACTGAAATTGTAGCCATAACCGGCAAGCACCAGGAAGGTGAGCAGGATGACGCCCGCCATCAACAGGACCGCTTTCACGATCTGCACCCAGGTGGTGGCGAGCATGCCGCCGAACACGACGTAGACGATCATGAGTACGCCCACGAGCGATACGGAGAGGCTGTAGTCGATGCCCGTATCCTTCATCAGCAGGCTCACCATCGCGCCCGCCCCCACCATCTGCGCAATCATGTAGAAGCCGCTGATAGTGAGCGTGCTGAGCGCGGCCATCGCGCGCACGGGGCGCGGACGGAGCCGGTAGGCAAGGACATCGGCCATGGTGTATTTGCCGGAATTGCGAAGTGGTTCCGCGACAATCAACAGCACCGTGAGGTAGGCCACCAGAAAGCCCACGGAATACATGAATCCGTCATAGCCGTAGTAAGCGATCAGGCCGGTGATGCCGAGAAAGGATGCCGCGCTCATGTAATCGCCCGCGACGGCAAGGCCGTTCTGCCAGGCGGTGATGTTGCGGCCCGCGGCGAAATAACCGGAAGCGCCGCTCGATTTGCGGGAAGCCCAGGCAGTGATTCCCAAAGTGGCAAGGATAAAGCCGACGGTCATCAGGATGGCGGTCATTCGGCGGTGTTCTCCATGGAAGGATTCCTGTCTTCCTGGCGGCGGGAGAGGATGGCGGCCGCATCCCGGTCAAAGCGCGCGGCGGCTCTGAGGTATAGCGCGGCCACCAGCCAGGCCATGGGAAATTGCGAGAGCGCAAAGACATAGGCAAGGCTGAATTGGCCGATGACCTTGCGGCCCATGAGACTGGGGAAATATCCGGAAAGGATCGGCAGCGCAAAGTAGTAGCCAAGAAAGAAGAGCGTGGCCGCAACGATAAAGCGGGTCTTGGCGCGGAGAAGCGCCCGGAAATCCGCACCGGCGGCGATCGAATCCCAGACCTGGGATGTTGCGGATGTCC
>JADYZL010000478.1 GCA_020853155.1 Bryobacterales bacterium | reverse complement strand
GTCTTCCCGCCCGCTCTGGCGGTGAGAGTGTAGGTGGTGGTGGCGCTGGGGCGAAGCAGGATGCACTTCTTCAAATCGCCGCCTAACTCGCCGGAGGGCGGCTGGAGAGTGACCGTGGCCGGCTCCCGCAGGACGTAGCAGACGGTGGCGCCGCCGCCCGGCGGGATGCTGGTGGCGGTGGCGACAAAGGTCTCAATCAGGGAGCCTCCGCTCGCGGCGGCATCGCCCGCGGCTTCCGGGGGAAGGCTGGTTGAGGCGGGAGCGCCCGCTTTCACCGTGATATCGATGGTCTCCCGCGCCTCCCTGCCGTCCGTGCCGGTGGCGACCAGCGTGAGCTTCATGGAGCCGGAAGGTTTGAACCAGACGCACTTCACAGAGAGCGGCCGGATCTCCGCGACGGGCGGTTCGAGTCGGACGCTCACCGCATTCTCCACGCCGTAACAGATCTGGGCCTGATCCCCGGGGGCAAAGGACGGCTGGCCGGGGTAGAAGTTGAGGATCTTCACGGCGGCCTTGGCATCCACGCCGGCGCCGGGTTTAGGGCCTTCCGAGGCGCAGGAAGCGAGCAACAGCATTCCTGAGAGGGCGGCAAGCAGCGGAAGGCACGCGCGGATGGCGATCTCAGTGCACCGGCGGTAAGGGGATAGTCGATACGGCTTCATCGGACACCTCCACGAACGTTAGCCCCGGAGCTACTTCAGAGCGGAAACGGCCATCTGCGAGAGGGCGCGCTCCTCCTGCCGGGTGGCGCTTGTCACCTGCACCATGAAAATTCCGATCAACTGATGCTCCGGGTCCACCCAGTAGTCCGTGCCAAAGGCGCCTCCGTGGCCGTAGGTCCCCTTGGGCCGGAGGAGCACCTCGAATCGTTGGTCTTTCACGACGGTCCAGGCGAGGCCATAGCCCTGGCCGGTGTTGTGGCCGGAAGGCTCGAGTTTGGCGTTCTGCACGGTGGTCATCATCTTCACCGTCGCCGGCGAAAGGATGCGCTTGCCGTTGAGCGTTCCTCCGTTCAGCATCATCTGCGTGAGCAGCGACAGATCCTCGGCGGTGGAGAAGAGGCCGAACGACGGTCCAGGGTACTTCGCTCCCTCGCGGAACTTGGCCGGGTCTCCACCCAGGATGCCGGCTCCCGCTCTCTCCCACTTCCCGTCGCGCTTGCCGTAGACCATGGCGATCCGTTCCCGCTTGGCGGCGGGGGGATAGAAGAAGGAGTCCTTCATGCCGAGCGGATCGAAGATTCTCTGCTTGAGGAAGTCCTCATACTTCATGCCGGAGGCCACTTCGACGATGCGGCCGAGCGTATCGATGCCCATGTTCGAATACATCCAGCGCGTGCCGGGCTCGAACTGCAGGGGGACCTGGGCGTAGGCGGCAACGGCTTCATTCAACGGGCGATCCATGGTGACCATGAAATCACTCATGCCCTCCGGCATGAAGCCCGCCATGCCGGAGGTGTGCGTGAGCAGGTCGAGGATGGTGATGGGGCGTGACGGGCGGACGAGCGTCATCCGCGCCTTGCCTTCGCGCTCGCTCACCATCCACTGGTTGCGAAACTCCGGCAGGTGACGCTCAACCGGGTCCGTGATGCTCAGCTTCCCTTCTTCCATCAGAATCATGACGGCGATGCCGGTGACGGGCTTGGTCATGGACATGATCTGGAAGATAGTATCGGTCCGCATGGGCTTCTTCGCTTCGATATCCGCGTAGCCGACGGCTTCGAGGTGAGCCACCTTGCCGTCTTTGACAATCATCGAAACCGCGCCGGGAATGTCCCCCTGATCCACGGCCTGCTGCATGCGGGGCTTGATCAGGGAGAGCCGACCGGCAAGGAACGCCTCGTCTCCACGGGGGAGCGGTTGCGCGGCTACGCCCAAGGCCAGGAGAGCGAACAGGCAGAGGGTGCGGATGGATGGTCGCATGATGGGAAACCTCGGTTCGAGAGAAGGGTTGTTCGAGCAGCCACGGCTTGGCTCACGCCTTCGCGGCTAAGCTGCATTGTATCGATCCCAACGGTGCGGCGTCTCCAATGCCGCCAAAGGGGCGCGGCGGGTCTGGTAGACTTTTTCGAGTGCAGCCGTCTACGGCGGCGCGCTCCCACCTGGAAGACCGATGGAAACAAGCAGAACGACTCCCAACCCCAAGCAGAACTGGATCCTGGTAGCGCTGGTCGCCGTGGCCGCCTTCACCGCTTTATTCTGGCGGCTGGACGGGGCCTACCTTTGGCGCGATGAGGCGACGACGGCCACTTGGGCGCGCACGATGGTACGGGACCACTCGCTGATCCCTCTGGTTTTCGATGGGAAGACGCTGGCAGCCCAAGGATTCGACGCGCACGACTTCAACGAGCATCTTACGCCGGGCATGCAGGGCTGGTTGCAGTTCTATGTGGCGGCCCTCTTCTTTGAGTTGTTCGGCATCAGCACGTTAACGGCACGGCTGCCGTTCGCGATTACCGGGCTGCTCTGCCTCTACGTGCTCTGGAAGATCGGGCGGCGGCTCTATCCGCGGGGGAACCTCGCGCTGCTGTTTCCGGTGCTCGCATTCACGTCGATCTGGTTTCTTACCGCCGTCCGCCAAGCACGCTATTACGGGCTCGTCTTTCTCTTCGGCTCGCTGTTGCTCTACGAGTTTCTGCGCTACCTGGAGGATCGCGAGGTGGCGCAAAGGCTGAACTGGTATCTGCGCGTTGCGGCGTGGTCAGCCGGAATGTACCTTTCGAACTACCTGGGATTCGCGGGCATGTATGCATCCATGTGCGTCTTCGTGCTGCTTACCGGCGACCGCAAACTGCTGTTCCGCTGGTCTGCGATGACCGCGACTCTTGTGGTGCTGTTCAGCGCGGAGTTCTTCTCGTTCCACTTCGATTTCGCCTCCAGTTGGGTTTCCTCGAAGCAGCCCTGGGAGAGCGCCGGCGCGAGCGTTTGGGACAAGCTGCGAAGCGCGCGTGGCCTGCACTCCGAGGAGAACTTCCGGATGCTGCCGCTGCTCTTCCTCATCCCAGGGGTCTTCTACCTCTTCTTTGGCGGGAAGCGCGACGTGACGGATGCGGCGAATGCGAAAGTGCCGCTTTGGACCGTGGGCGTCTCTTTCGTACTCGCGGTGGCCGTCTTCTTCGCGAAGGGGAGCGATGCGCTCACGTGGCTCAGCATCGGGCTGGCTTTCGTTCTGGCGTTGGTGGGGTTCGCCGCGTTTCGCCGCTTGCGGCGCGGGGCGGGGACAGGACTTCCGGCGAAAGCCACGTGGCTGCTCCCAGCGCTGTTGGGGGGAATGGTGGTCTATGGCCTGGGGGTGAACCATTCGCTGGAGAACTATCCGCTCTACGCTTGCGCCGAGTTGCTGGTGGCCGGTTTGACGGTGCTGGCTGTGCTGCGCCTGCGGCCACGGCCGGGGCGCCCGATGGATCCATTGAGCGGGATGACGCTGCTCACGATTCTGGTGATCGTGATCTCGGTGCTTGTGACGATCGCAGTTGGCCTCGACAAGGGGCTTCCGCGCTACTACTACCACGTGCTCGCCGCGGCGCTGGTGTTGACCGGGATGATGGTGGCGGAGTGGTTCCGGCGCGGACAAGGGGCGCTGGCGATCCTGCTGCTGATCGGCGTGCTGATCTGGCCCGATATCAACTATTCCGTGGAATCGAGCTATGGCATGGTGGGGCGCCAGCTCACTCTGAACAAGACGATCGATTATCCGGTGGTGCAATTCCTGCGGGAACATGCGAAGGCGGGGGACCGGCTGGTGGTCTATCGCAACGTGCAAGGAATGATGATCCACTTCTACCTGCCGGAGCTCGACTGGGTGGGGCAACTGGATTCCACGAATCCGCACGCCTTGCACTTCCGGGACCGGTTGCCCGCAACCGCGTATGACGACGTGAGCGGCGTGGAGTGGTATGCCGTGTGGGACAACGGCGGAAAGATGCCGAAGGGCTTGGACGGGAACTACGAGAAGGTCTGGGACTACACCTACCGCTATCCGCTCTCGTGGTGGGACAAGCGACAAGGGCGGCTCGACCAACGCCGCTGGCGGATCTTCCGGCGCAAGGCCGGGACCGGCGGGACGGAAGCGGTTGGAGCCACCGGCAAACCCGGGATCTAAAGCGGCAGGATCTGGGGCAACTGGAACAATTGCAAGGAGGCAGCGCCGGGAAAATGCTGTGCGCTACCTGCCGGTTCCAGAAGCAGTTTATCGTTCGAGTTGCTCCAATGCCGCACGCGTTGTGTACCGGCGCCGTTGAGGAGGAACGTTGTGCCTCCGTTACGTGCGGCTTCCGTGGCCAGAGCCAGGGCGTTATTCATGCTCAGCGAGCCATTCTCGCCGGCAAACTCCTGGAGCCACAGCCCACCGGCAACCTGCACACGCCCGATGACACCGGCGTGCGCCGGCAGTTGTTCAAGCGCGATGGCAAGGTCGCTCACGGCGCGAAGCGCCCGCTCCAGGGCATCCGGCTTGTCGATGCCACCCTCCTGGGAGATGCTGCAGATCAGGAGATCGCCGGCGTAGCGGACATCGCGGATCGATTGGCGATCCAGTGCCTGCGCCACCTGATTGCGGCAGGCAACCAGCGCTGCATCCAAGCGAGCCGGATCCGCGTTGCGCGCGAGGTTATCGAGGCCTGACATCGAGAGGACAAAGCAGAGCTGCGTGGGCGGGGAGAGGGTGGCGGCGATGGTGGCATCCTCGCCAAAAACTCCGAGACCGAGGCCGCTATCCGGGCGGAAGAACAGGACGGAGGTATTGCCTACCTCGATGCGGTCTCCGTGCTTGAGCCGCACGGGACCGGTGATCCGGGCGCCGTTGAGGCAGGTGCCGTTCCGGCTCCCCGCGTCCGTCAGAATGTGATCGTTGCCGCGGACTTCGACGGTGGCATGGTGGCGGGAAACTTCGGCATCCTGCACGACCACTTCGTTCGAAAGACTTCGCCCGATCTGGCAAATTCTGCCGGATTCCAGATGGAACTTCTGGTCTCCACCATATTGCAAATACGCTATCGACATTGGTTCTTACGGGAATTTTAACCGAAATTTGCGCGTATGGGATAAGAAACTGGGCCGGGAAGGCCGGAAGCCCCTCAGAACGGTACTTTCGTTCCTGTTTATCGGGGAAAACACTGGGGCGGAGGGGGTGGTGCGGATGGAGGGACTTGAACCCACACACTCTTTCGAGTACCAGAACCTAAATCTGGCGCGTCTGCCAATTTCGCCACATCCGCGAGGCTCTCTTAGGATACCGCAGGGAGCCGGGACGGGTTCGCCAGGGAGGGGGCGGACGGAATGCACGCGATTGGGGATGCGGAACAGAAGCATGTTGGCTTTTCCAATGCTTCCCAAACGGTATAGTATGGAGTCGCGGATGATTGTATTCCAACGCTCGGTTCAGCTCTCCACCGAGGGGGAGACCGATATCGTGAACATCACGGAAACCATACAGCAGATTGTCCGGGAGAGCGGAGTTCGTACGGGGCTAGCGAGTATCTCCGGGAAGGGTTCCACGCTGGGGATAACCACCGTGGAGTATGAATCCGGGATTCTCGCGGACCTTCGACGGGCGCTCGATCAACTGGCCCCGCCGAACCAGTTTTACGCACATAACGCCCGCTGGGGCGACGAGAACGGCAGTGCGCATCTGCGGAGCGCGCTGATGGGGACCTCCCGGAGCTATCCCGTGACCGAGGCGTTGTTACGGCTGGGCACATGGCAGCAGATCGTGTTGTGCGATTTCGACGACCGGCCCCGGAACCGGGAGATCACCGTGACTGTGATGGGGACTGCCGAATAGGCGGATTGCTTCCCCTTCCCGCCCCCGGAACCTTGTCTGTTCCAAATTTGCGATCCACCCCGGGGAAACCGCCCTTACGGCTGGGACTGTTGCGGCGGGACACCGAAAGTCGCGGGTGGCGACGAAATTGCTCCCGATGCGACGCCGGGCTGTGTTTCGGATTGCCGCAGGAGTTCCATGAAGGAGGCTGCGAGATCTCGGCTTCCGAGGCAGTAGATGAGGTCCGGATCTATTTCGCCGCCGGAAGGCCCGGATTTGTCTAGGTTGTCCAAGGCGTCCACGGTGTCCAATGTTTCCAAGGGGTGCGGGGTTTCCGCAGTCGACGCGAGCCCGGGTTCGGCGGAGGGAGGATGCGGCGATAGGCCCGGAGAGGCCGGGCTCGCGGGCGGCGCCGGGTGCATGGCGCTTTCCACGGCGGAGGAACGATCCGGGCTGTCCGGAGTGTCCCGGTTGTCCAGGTTGTCCAATCCTTCCAAAGTTGCGTCGTTGTACAGGTTGTCCAGGTTGTCCAAGGTATCCAAGGGATCCGCACCCTCGACGTTCTGTGAATGGAGGATGGGGCTGGGGAGCCAGTGATCGCCCTTCCGGTTCAGGATGGCGAGGGCGGCGCGGAGGCGGAGATTGGCGGGGAGTTGCTCATCGTGGAGAACCGCACTGACGACGCCGCGGGCGTAGGTTTCCACGGCATGGAACTCCTCGGCGGTTGTGGCGCGAAAGCGTTCGCGGGCCTGGTGGGCCTGCCGCTTGAATTCTTCATCGCGGTCGCAGGCCTTGTAGAAGGCAAAGGGGGTGTAGCCCACGTGACGCATGGCCTCGACGACGGAAGCGCCTTCGGTGATGAGATCGATGACGGTATGCTGCCAGGGTTTGAACGTGGGCTCCTTGGATGCCGGCTGAGCGGGAAACGGGACGGTATTGGCTGCTGCCATGAAGATGGTTCCTTCCAGTTGGATTCCGGCGAGGAGACGAATTTCTCCTCACCCGCGATGAGCATACCGTTAGGGGTGGATGGACTCTG
>JADYZL010000477.1 GCA_020853155.1 Bryobacterales bacterium | reverse complement strand
GCCCACCGGTTGGAGCATTCCCTTGGGGCAAGGAACGCTAACGAGGCGGACCGCACCCGAGGATAACGCCACCCAGAGGTTCTTTCGTGAAGCAACGGTATTTTATTCTCGTCCTGGCGCATAGCGTACACGGACGGATTCAGCGCATTCATCTTCCCCACACCGTGATTTACGCCATTCTGGCGTTGGCCGTGCTTGGTTCGTTCTCCGTATTCGGATTTGTCGGCAGCTACGGGCGCATGGTTTGGAAAGTGGCCCAGTACAACAATCTCCGCGAAGAGGTGGAGACGCTGCGAGACCGCTATACAAACCTCCAGAAGACCGCCGAAGAACAGAACGAGCAACTGGCGACGCTGCAGATCTTCGCAAGCGAAGTTTCGGTGGCGTATGGTTTGAAACAGAACCTGAACAACGACAACGACCTGGCGTCCGAAGCGCGGTTGATTCCGACGATGAACGAGACGCTGGAGCAGTACGACTTTCTGAAGAACGCGGATTATTCGCGGATCTTCCGTGAGTTCGTCCGCAAGCGCCATACGAACGCGATGCCAAGCATCTGGCCGGTGAACGGGCGATTGATGGACAATTACGGGAAGCGAACGGACCCCTTCAGCGGCCTGGGCGCCTTCCATTCCGGCGTGGACATCAAGGGGAACTACGGAGACCCGATCAAGGCGAGCGCGGATGGCATCGTGACGATGGCGGGCTGGTTCGGGGGCTACGGGCGCATCGTGGTGATCGACCACGGACAGTATCAGACGCGGTATGCGCACCTATCGAGCATGAAAGTGATTCCGGGCATGGAAGTGCGCCGGGGAGAAGTAATCGGGGGGATGGGGGCTACGGGCCGCGCCACCGGGACGCATCTGCATTACGAAGTTCGCGTGAACGGAGTGGCGGTGAATCCGTATCCGTTCCTGAAGCGGCCGATTACGGCGGATGCGCGAACTTCGCAATTGCCTTTCTAAGTGTAAGAGTTGCCAGTCAGAAAACCTCCTTTCCACGAGCGTCGCGGAAACCCCGCGACGCTCGATTTGCTTTATGGCGCCGGCGGGACTGCCTGTTTCCCTTTGCGCTTCGTATTCGCTAGAATTTCAACACAGCGGGCGGGCGTGTCTGTTGCGATGCGATTGCGGGGATTTCGCATGGGCCGCGGGACGGAGGGATTTCAATGTGTTCCGGACGCAGGGATTTCTTGTGGAATGCGATCGCCACGGTGGGCGCGATGCAGATCGGGCGGCTGCACTTGGCGGGCAGTACGCTGCTGACGCACACGGCGCTCACGTTTCTCGATTCGCTCGATGAGAGCCAGCGGGCGCGGGCGAGTTTCGATTTCATGGATGCGGAGCGGTATGTGTACAATTACACGCCGATTGCGCGGAAGGGGATTGCGTTTCGCGAGATGCGCCCGGAACAGCAGCACCTGGCGCATGCGCTGTTGGCTGCCGGATTAAGCCAGAAGGGCTACATCAAAGCCGCCACCATCATGAGCCTCGAAGAGGTGCTGAAGGAGATGGAAAAGGATTCCGGGGAGCGGCGGAACCCCGGCAAGTATTACTTCAGCATTTTCGGCACGCCTTCGGACACGAGCATCTGGGGCTTCCGCGTGGAGGGGCACCACCTGAGCCTGCACTGCACCGTGCGGGATGGAAAGATCTTCGCGGCGCCGACGTTTTTCGGCTCCAACCCGCGCGAGGTGCGGCATGGGGCGCGCAAGGGATTGCGGGTGCTTTCGGCGGAAGAAGATCTGGCGCGGGAACTGCTGCACGCGCTGAAGCCGGAGCAGCAGAAGCAGGCCATCGTGGATACGGTGGCTTATAAGGACATCCTTTCGAGCAACCACCGCAAGGCCGCGCTCAGCGGGCAGCCTTCCGGCCTAGCCGCCGCGAAGATGACCGGGAGCCAGCACGGGAAGCTGATGGCGGTGATTGAGGAGTATACCGGCAACGTTCCGGAGGGAGCGCGCCGGTGGCGGGAGGCGCAGGTGAAAGAGGGCAGCGGGAAACTTCACTTTGCGTGGGCCGGCGGACCGAATGTGGGGGACCCGCATTACTACCGGATTCAGGCTCCGGCGTTTCTGATTGAATACGACTGCACGCAGAACCAGGCCAACCATATCCATTGCGTGTGGAGGGATTTCACCGGGGATTGGGGCGCGGACCTACTGGCGCGGCACTATCATCGCGGGCATGACGGGAAGCCGCACCGGGCTCATGCATAAACGTGGTGGGCACATAAGCGGAAGCGCCGGAAGGGCGCATATACAGGTTGCAGGATATGAGACATGCATAAACGTGGTGGGCACATAAGCGGAAGCGCCGGACTGACGCCCAGGCGCGTTGGGCCAAGGCATGGGCGGTTGCCGGAACAACGGTACACTTTCCCGCTCGCGGCGCATTTATTGGAATGGGCCGGCTCCACACCGCGTGACCGCGTTCGCGGCCCAAAGTCGTAATGCCACTTCTCGAAGTAACCGAACGAAGCGATTCGCGGAATTCTTGCTCATTCACCCGCCGGCGGTTGCTGGCGCGGGCAACGGGCGTGGCGGGCGCCGTTGCGTGCGGGGGAATCGCCGGGTACCTGCCTACGCTGGCCCGGGCCGCGGCGCTGGCGCGGATCGAACCGCAAAAACAAGTGTTTGTCGACCCCGCGACGGAATACCAGGTGACGCGCTGGACGGAGGATACTGCCGACGCGCATTTGCCGATCGACCCGAACCGCGCGCAGCCGGCGGGAGATGGCCAATTGCTTTATGCGAGCAACCGGAGCGGGAGCTGGCAACCGTATCTTCTCGATTTGAAGCGGGGCGGGAGCCAGCAGACGGCGGAGGCCCGGGAATTGCGGCCGCGCTCGCTCGCGATGCTGCGCGACGGGCGGGATGTGATGTATCTCGATGGAGATGCCGTCATCCGCAATGAGATCCGGCGCGGACGGACACGGGAGCTGTACCGGTCGCCCGATGGATGGCATAGCACCGGGCAGTTGCTGCTTGCGCAAGACGACCGTGTGGCGGCGGTGATGGAGCGGCGCGGTGAGGTGACGCGCATCGTGTTCGTGGACCCGGGTTCGGGGAAGTCCCGGCAGGTCTTGCAGGCGGAGGGAGGGGGATTGCAACCGCTCGGGTTTCATCAGCGGTTTGGGCTGCTTCTGTTGAACACGCAGCACAAGCCATCGCTGGTGGGGGTACCGAACGCGCCAGTGCTGCCCGAGTTCCCAAAGGGAGAGGTGCTGCAGGCGCGCTGGGACCGGACGGGCCACATCCTGATGTACCTGATCCGGCGGCAGGAGAACGGCGTGGAACGCTACCAACTGATGGAGTACAACCTGGACGAAGGGACGCACCGGCTGATCGCGAACACGACGAAGTTTGCTACGTTTTCGGCGAATGCGGATGGCTCCGTCTTCGTTGGAGCGAGTTCTTCAAAGGCTCAGCCGCTTCTGCTATTGCTGCTTCGAGTGACGCGGCGGGAGTTCTCGCTGATGGAGCACCAATCGTCGGCGCCGGCGTCTGTGAATCCGTTCTTTTCCGGCGACAGCCAGACGTTGTACTTCGAATCCGACCGGTTGGGCAAGAGCTGCGTTTTCAGTGTAAATATCCGAGGCCTTGTCGAGAAGACATGAGAACGGGAACGGTTTCCTGAGAACGCCGAAGGTGATAGGTGACGCGCATTAGGGACCAGAGGGTTCTTTCCGTGACAGAGCTATCGCAAATCGGTACGGGACGAGTAATCGATAAGAAACATGCGTAGAATCAATGATGTAGACGATTCGTTTAGGATATCTGTAGCGTTTTCTTCTCCTGTCCCGCCGGTATGTACGTAGAAAAGTTGATAATATTGAACCAATTTGTACCTCGGTGCATAGTCCTCATAGGACTTCCAAGCAACCTCAAAGTGCCATAAGATCACAGCGTAGGAACGTTCCCGGATCGGGCGGCGGGCGTCATGCGCGGCGTGTGCTTTCCAGACCACGATGTGTCCGGTATCGAGCACTGCGCCCGGATCGGTCCGTCACCTGGATCCGGGAATGCCTGCTTTGGCCGGACATCCGGCTGGAACCCAGCAAACAACTCACATCTTGCCAGTTCATTCGGCAGGGCAGGGGAGGCCTCTCAGGCAATTGTTCCCCTGCCCTTTTTTTGTCGTGCGGTGCAGGAGGCGCGGATTGAGGGGGGCGGACACTCTTGATAAGCTCGGTAGGGTGAAGCGGTGTTTTCCCTTATCAACCAGCTTGCGGCGGCAGACGCTCGCGCTGACCGTGCTTTGCGCACTTCTCGGCCTCGCGGCAAACGCATCCACCCGGCTGCTGGTGACGGTGGTGGACCGGGATACGATGGCGCCGGTGACGGACTTGAAGGCCGCCGATCTGCGCATTACGGATGGAAATCGTGAGCGGAGCGTGGAGACGGTCGAGAAGGTGAGCGGCCCGATGGACGTGGCGCTGCTCGTGGATTCGAGTTCGATCGGCGAGATAGTGCAGCCCGCGGCGGCCAATATCATTGAGCAATTGGCGCAAGGGGACCAGATGTCGATCGTCGCGTTCGATAGCGCGGCGACAGTGGTGCAGGATTTCACCTCGAGCAAGGAAGCCCTCGCGCAATCGCTGCGCAATTTGAAGTATGGAAACAATCCGCACATTCTCGATGCGGTTTTCGCGGTGATCGACGGCGCGTTTACGGACGCGGGCGCGCGACCGGTGGTGATTCTGATTACGCCGGGGCTCGAAGCGGGGAGCCGCGTCTCCGAAAGCAGGCTGTATCGACTGGCGCAGCGGAATGAAGTTTCGATTTATCCGCTGTTCGTGGGCGGATACAAGGGGATGTTCCAGGACCTGGCGGAGCGGACGGGCGGCATTGCGTTGAGCTTGCAGGATATGGCGAGGAAGACCAAACTGAGCCCAGGGGAGGCGGTATTTGGGTTGATCCGGAACCAGTACGTGGTGACGATTTCGGGGGATCTGCCCCTGGGGGACAAGGCCAAGGTGGAGATGCAGCGGAGCGGCAAATACAGGATCGGTTTCCGGGA
The DNA here is from genome assembly GCA_020853155.1 of Bryobacterales bacterium. Lineage (GTDB taxonomy): Bacteria > Acidobacteriota > Terriglobia > Bryobacterales > Bryobacteraceae > JACTMJ01. Next base: position 7,305 of record JADYZL010000477.1, on the reverse strand, counting down.
AGGGAACTGACGACATCGCCGGCGTGGATGGCGGCACAAGAAAGAGCGGCCCGTTTGAGGAGCCGCTCTTTTTCCGTCTAAGGTCAAGGCAAAGCTGCCCGGGGCTAGGCGCCGCCGGAGCCGCGCGTGCGCTGCACCTTCGGGGTGGCGAGATAGCCGACGATCCGATCCTTTTGCACATTGTTCACCACCAGTTCGTAAGGCTGACGGGCGGACATGGTGTAGAACTGGATGGGTTCGTTCAGCGTGCGATCTTTCTTTTCGACCTTCTTGTCGTCCGCGATCACTTCGAGGGTGAAGCGATTCCGCTTGGTATCGGTCTTGGTCAAGCGGAGGAGGATGTCGCCGACCTTGGCCGGCTGCTTGGCCTTGCGGAGGTCGAACTCGTAGTAGTTGCGGTCGCCGAGTTCCTTGAGCTTCTTGAGTTCATCCGCGTTGGTGGCGATGAGACCGCTCATCACGCCCATATCGCCCATGGCCTTCTTAAGCGCGCTATCGAGCATAGAATCGGCTTCGGCGAGTTTGGCCGTAAATTCGTCCACCTTGCCCATTTTCTCGGCGTTGGTTTCGACGGACTTATTGACCTCCTCGACGCGCGAGGCGATGCGCTTCGACTGCTCTTCCTGCTTGCGCTGTTCGGCGGCGAGTTGGCGGCTGAGGGCTTCCGCGCGCTGGACGGCTTCCGTCTTGGCGCGGCCCACGGCCTGAGCCGCTTCATCCTGGGCGGCCTGGAGGGAGGCTTGCAGTTCTTCGACCCGCTTGCGGCTGGCGGCGGAGCTAACGTTGACCGTCTCCTTCAACTGGGTAACCTCGTCGGCGAGGCCCTGCTGCACGACGGCGAGGTCGGTCTTCATCTTATCGACCTGCAGGAACAAATAGATGTTCGCCGCGATGAGCGCGATTACCGCGCCAAGAAGGATCGGTACCAGGAAGGTGGACCCTCGCTGGCTATCGCGGCCTGGCCGCTGGTTGGTTTCGCAAATCATCCGTATTACCTCGTGTCCTCTTCGCAGGATGCGTTCACTTCGCGCATCGCTTCCTGATTTTGCCACAATTCCGGGCGAATTGATTCGCCGATTTATCAAGTGATGAGCACGAACGTTGCCAAACCGGGTGAAGCCGCCGCGAGGCGTCTGCGAGGCATGAAGAACCGCTAGATCCTCCCGGTTTGGAGTGGTTTAGGCTCCCAGGATCCAGCGATTCTTGCAGAGATTGCTTCGCGGTATGTAAAATTTCCAACTTGTTCCCACGGGCCGGTGAGGTGAGCGCCTTCCCGACCGGCACGGCCGGATGGTTGCACATCAGACGCGAAAATCGGGCCGGAGCAATTCCATGATCTCGTCGAGCTCGCGGAGATCCGAGGCGTCCATGGTGAACCGGCTGGTTCGGCGCATGACGACGTTCTTGAAGATGCCGCGGCGGCGCAGGACCTCTTTCATGAGAACAAACGTGGTTCTCCGCTCCATCACGGCAGAGAGCAGGAAGCGCTCAAAAAGTTCGAGCGATTGCTTCTTCTTGCCCTCGTGATACCAATCCCAGATCTTGGCTTGGATATCGGCGAATCCGGCCCCGGCCATGGTGCCGCCGGAACCACGCTCCATTTCCGTATAAAGATTCATGGCGCCGCCCCCGGTGGAGGGGTAAACGTCCGGCCGTTTTCGCTCCCGCAAGACCCGCTCCACTTCATGCGGGAGGTTTCCCATCTCAAGCTTCAGGATGCGCACCGACGGGATCTTCTCCGCCATGCGGAGGAGGAAATCGGTGGTCATACCGGCGTTCGATACCTGGAGACACATCGGCAGCTTTGAGACGGAAGCGATGGCGGTGAAGTAATCTTCCATGTACTTCTGATCCCCAAAATCGTCGGTTGGTCCGAGGGCGTGCAATCCATCCGCACCGATTTTCTCCGCGAAGCGGGCGTACTCCATCGCTTCGAATTTATTGGCTCCGTGAACGCCGATGAGGACTTTGGTGCGGCCCTTGGCTTCCTTGACGACGGCCGGCGAGAAGCGAATGCGTTCTTCATGGGAGAGAGAACTCGATTCTCCGGCCCCGGCGGGCCAGACGACACCGTGCACGCCGCCGCGGCAAAGGTAATCGGTTTCCTTGCGCAGGGATTCCTCGTCGATGGCCAAGTCTTCGTGGAAGGGGGTCTGCATGATCACGAAGATTCCCTGCCAAGCCTTGGCTTCGGCGGCGGATGGTTGCGCGGCGCTGAGGGCCGGCGCGCCTAGGGCGGCGGGCAGGGTGGCGGCAAGTTGTAGAAGCTGTCGTCTGTCAATTCGGTTAGGCATCTCAATTTCTATATCACAGCGCGGGGGGCGAGGGCATTGCCCGGATAGGGAAAGAGCGGGGAAAAGAAAACGGCGGGGGCTATGGAGAGCCCCCGCCTGTTGAGGTAATCGTTACCAGCTCAGCCGGAGCGAGAACTGGATGGTGCGCGCGCCACCGCTCTGCACGCTGAGGTCTTGCAGACCGGTGGTGGCATCGGGGTTAGCATCGTTTGGGTGATTCAATCCGTTGAAGAAATCGGCTGTGAATCGCAGCCCGACTTGCTCGGTAAGAGCAAAGTTCTTGAAGAGGGACATATCGACATTCCATGCGCCCGGACCCCTGTAGAAGGCACGGGAATTCCAATTCACCATCTCCGTGATGCTTGTGTTGCGCACGGTACCATTCGCGAGCTTTTGAGGAATCTGGTTGGAGAAGTTTACCCCAACCGGCCGAAGGATGCGCTGGCCGCGATCAAGCGGAACCAGAGCCTGCAAGGCCTGCTGATCGACATCGGTCGCCAGAGTCGGGGTGAAATCCCCGGCGAACCAGAGCTTCCGGCGGCGGCCCGCGTAGGTCATTTCGAGACGCTGATCATCGGTGAGCGTGGGATCGCCAAAGAGATACCTCCCGGAATTCACGCCCATCCAGTAACCACCGCGCCAGATGCCGTTGCCGGCAATCTGCCAGCCGCCAATCACTGCGTCGACTGCGCGGTTGACACTCGAGCCGAACTTCTTGCCTTTGCCGAATGGCAGTTCGTAAAGCCAGTTGTAGCGAACGCTGTGCGGGGGGATGTTGGTGGAGTTCTGGTAGCCCAGCCGCAAACGGTCTTCGTAGCTGGTGTTTGCCCCGCCGCCGATAAGCTGATCGGCTTCCGGCACGGTGAAAGCGCCGTTGGTGGCATTGATGTTCCCATTGCCGGAACCAAATCCACCGGCATCCGAAGTTCCCATGGAGCGGGAGAAGACGTAGAACGCCTGGAAAGACAACCCACCCATGAAGCGCCGTTCGATCTCCGCCTGGAAGCTGTGCGTGTTGGAATAGCCCGTGTGATTGGTGGCATTGAAATTCCAATCCTTGTTCTCGCGCAGGAGATCCCGGTTCGAGGGGGGCGCCATGCCCGTGCGGGCCACGTAGTTGAATTCCGCTTCCCGGGCGTTGAGGGAGTATTTCTGCTCAAGATCCCGGCCCTGGGAACCGATATAGCTGAACCGGACGGCAGTGTTCTTCATGAACTCGTGCTCGAGGGTAAGGTGATACGAGCGTGCCTTGCCGTCTTTCCAGCCGAAGGGCTCCATTGAGGACATGCTCCGTGCGGAGCTGCTGATTCCCACGATGCCGTTCGTGTCGACCTTGACCTGCCCAACATAGTAGTCAGGCTTGGGCAAGGAGCGAATTCCGAACGAACTGGTGCCGTCGAGGGCATCGACGTCCGTGGAGAAATGGAGCGCAAGCGGCGGATTGGTGCGTGCCGCCTGCAAGATTTGCGAGAGGGGCATCGTCCAGAAAAACTCGCCATAGCCGCCGCGGAGGACGGTCCTGTCGGTGAGTTTGTAGGCGAAGCCGAGGCGGGGGCCGAAGTTGTTGTTATCCCCGGCGACGAGATTCTTCGGCATGCCAACTTCATTCGCGGTGACCCAGGTGAGGCCGCGCGCGGCCCAGGAGCCGATGAGGCCCGAGGGAATGTTGGGCAAATCTTCGAACTTCGTGTCGCCGGGCGTCACCACCTGGAATACCTTATCGATGGAGCGTGGATCGACGTTTACGAGACGGTTGTTCTTTTCTCTGTACGCGGTCCATTTATCCCAACGCAGGCCGAGATCCAGGGTGAGTCTCGAATTCACCTTCCAGGCATCGGTGACGTAGAGTCCGATCTCCTTCTGCCGGAAGTCGAAGAAACCGCGGTTGTATTGAGCGCCGACGTAAGCGGGGAGGCCGAGCGCCAGATCCGCGAAACCATCGCCGGTAAAGGCGACGGCGCCATCGCGGGCGGGATCGTAAAGGGAAGTCCATTTGCCGCTGAATTCCGCGTCACCCATGGTCTGCGCCAATTCCTGGACGCTGTTATATTCGGGCCGGTACCGGCCGCCAAATTTCAGGGTGTGGTTGGACTTAATCCAGGTCAGATTCTCTTCGACAACCACGGCGGAGAGAATTTCTTCCTTGCGATTGTCGCCATCCCAGCCGAAGGCGCCAGCGTAGAGGCTGGGCCAACCCTTGGCCTGGAACGGGTTCGGGAAACCAAGCTGTGCCTGCCAATCCGTGTTATCGGCCAGGGTGCCGGAACTCTTGGGTGAGTGATGCGCCGCCACCATCAATTCACTGAGGAAGGTGGGGGTCAACGTGCTGGTCCAGCGCGCGGTTCCGTTGTAGATGAAGTAATCTCCGCGGCTGGTTCCAAAACCATTGGTCATGTCGGCGCGTGGCGTACCGAAGACGCCGCCGGTCACCGCACTGTGCCGATCGGAACGCGTAAAGCGGAAGGACAGGGAATTTCGGTCGCTGATGACCTGATCGCCCTTGAAGGTCCAGTTTCCGATGTCGTTCTTGTCCGCATAGATCTCATCCATGTTTCCGCCAATGTATGGGTTTACATTGTTGGTGGGCATGTGAGTGACCGACTTGAGCACTCCGAAGACCGGGTTTTGCCGATTCTTCGGGATGATGTTCCCGAGGAATGGGGTCCGGCGTCCGTCGACGCCAGTGGTAAGCGGATCGTAAAGCCTCGAGAGGTTGCCGTTGTTATCGACAGCGCCACTAAAATCGCCTTCCCACAAGGCGAGGGTCGGGACGGTGTTCCCGTTCGAAATGCTCTGCTCCCGTTGCCGCGAAGCTTCGTACGCCACAAACCAGAAGGTGCGGTTACGGCCGTCGTAGAACTTGGGGATAAAGACGGGTCCGCCGGCGGAGACGCCGAATTCATTTCGGATTAGGAGGGGAGCTTCCGAGAAACTCTGCCGCTGACGTGCCACCAATCCGCCCCCGTTGTTGCGGAAGGTCTCGAAGGCGGAGCCGTGGAACTGGTTCGTGCCGCTTTTCGTAACGAGGGTGACCGTGGCCGGGCGTGAAAACTGCGCGCCAGAGCCAGTGGTTTCAACGCGAAACTCCGCAATGGTATCGAGGCCAGGCTGGACGCGCGCCATGCCGCCGCCGAAGCGATCGACCATCGACATGCCGTCGAGGGTGATATCCATGGAGCCCACTTTGAGCCCATTGACTCGGGCGTTTCCGCCGCCTTGGACGCCCGGAGTGAGGTCAAAGAGAGAGGTGATGGAGCGGCCATTGAGAGGCAACTGCTGGATTCGCAGGGAATCCTTGACGTCGGCAATTTCGGAGCTCTCCGTCGCGATGACGGGAGCGGCGCCGCTTACTTCGACCACGACGTCGACACTGCCGACTTCGAGCGATGGATCGACGACGGTGATATCACCGGCGCGGAGGGTGAACTCCGTGGTCCATTTCTTGAATCCGGAGACTTCCGCCGAGAGCTGGTAATCACCGGGTTGGAGCCCGGCAAAGAGATAGAATCCAACCGCGGAACTGGTGGCCCGCTGGGTGGCGTTGGTGGCTTTATTGGTCACTACAAGAGCGACGTTGGGCACGGCCGCGCGGGCGGCGTCGTACACGGTTCCACGGATGGTGGCTGTTCCCGTTTGGGAGAGCAACGGAAGCGCGGCAATGAGAAACATTACCGCGAAAAGCGCAATGCGCTTTATCTGGATGTTCATCGAGGTAACCCCCTAGGCTGTTGTTGACGAATCTGAAGCAAACTGCGATGGTTTGTCGCAAAGCAAATCATGAGCAAACTCTTGAGCGGCGCCGATGGCGCCCAGCAGCACGGCCTCGTCTCCGTGGGCGGACATCGCAATACGGACAGGCCATGGAATGATGTGTTCGACGGCGGATTGAACCTGATCGATCACGAAACCGAAGAGATCGCCATTGAGGAGAATCAATTCGGGATCCGCTACGGCGGCAATGTTAGCGATAGCCAAGGTGAGGTTCGATTGGAGATCGTCGGCGATAGTGGCGGCGGCGGGGCCCCCGATGCGCATGGCCTGCATCAGCTCCCGGCTGCCATCGGAGCCGCTTGCCACCGTTCGACTGGCGCCGCAATCGGCCGATAGAATCCGCTCCCGAAGCCGGTCATGCCCGATCGCGGATTCCAGGAAGCCGCGAGGATCGATGACGCCTGCGGCTACTTCCCGGCTGAACAGCATGTGAGCGATTTCGCCGGCGGTTCCGTGAGCGCCCCGATAGAGGCGCCCGTCGAGGACCAGCCCCGCCGCGATGCCGGTGGTGAGGCGGAGGAGCACAAAGTTCGGGACATCGCGCCCGAGACCAAAATGCATCTCGCCGAGCGTGGCGAAGTTAACGTCGTTTTCAACGATGACGGGAACGTCGAAGGCCCGCTGGAACGACTCCCGGATGGCGACGTTGGACCAGTTGAACACGTTACGGGCCTCGATGACGATTCCGGTTTCGGTATCGACACGGCCGGGAGCGGCGACGGCGATCACCATCAGTTTTTCCCGGCGGCCGGGTTTCCGGCGCAACATGCGGCTGACGGCGCGGATGGCGGAATCCAGGATATGAGCGGCGCCACGTTCGGCATGGATGGGGGCAATTTCGGAATCGAGCGCCTCCCCGTCGAGGTCCGACAAGCGGATGCGGATCTCGGCCGCACTGATTTCAAGGGCGACGAGATGGCCCACCTGGGGATTGAAGCGCACCAGTTTGGAGGGTTTTCCTCCACGGGCATCCGGCTCGAGGATGCCTTCTTCCACCACGATGCCGCGTTCGAGAAGATCTTGGATTTGACTGGAAACCGTGGGCTTCGTAAGGCCGCTGAGGCGCGCGAGGGCGGCGCGGGAAGTGGGCCCATTCTGACGGAGCAGCTCGAGCAAGAAAGCCCCATTCAACCTGCGCATGGCAGAGTAGCCGATACGGCCAATCATCTGCTTATCGGTGGAATTGCGCATGTCAGGTTAGTTTGTTAATTTATCTTACGGCTGATTCAATCACCATTTG
>JADYZL010000476.1 GCA_020853155.1 Bryobacterales bacterium | reverse complement strand
TTTCCCAGGTAAAAGCCTACCTGTTGGATCTCCAATAATTTCTTCGAGATAATAGAATGCGTATGCGATTTTCTCTTGGGTGCGCCCTTTTGCTCCTCGTTTCGGCTCTGAGCGCCGGCGAAACCGTAGTGCTTGAACAAATCGTCGCCAAGGTGAATGCGGATATCATCACGCTGGGCGATCTCGACGAATCCCGCCGGACGCTCACGCAGGAGCTTGCCTCGCAATGCCGCAACGACAAGGCCTGCATCGCCGAACAGATGGAGAAGCGCAAGAACGACGTGCTGCGCGACCAGATCGATCAGACGCTGCTGGTGCAGAAGGCGAAGGACTTGAGCATCAGCGTCGATTCCCAGGTGAGCAAGCAGATGGCGGAAATGCAGGTCAAGGTAGGGATTAAGGATCCCGAGGAGTTCCGCCAGTTCATCCACTCGCAGACAGGCATGGCCATTGAGGACTATCGCGAGAAAATGAAGCAGGGAATGCTGCAGCAGGAAGTGATCGGACAGGAAGTCAGTTCCAAGATCATCATTCCCCGGAGCGAAGTACAGAAGTTTTACGACGACCATAAGAGCGAGTTCTACCGGGATAAGGAATCCGTCGGGTTGCAGGAAATCCTGATAGGCAAGAAATCGAAGGATGGCCTGGAGCGGACCGACGCGGAATTGAAGGCGAAGGCAGACGAAGTCTATGAGAAGGCCAAGAATGGCGGAAAATTCAATGAACTGGCGGTGGAGAATTCCGACGCGCTCTCGGCGCCCGAAGGGGGCAACCTCGGATACCTCGCAAAGGGCGAGTTGAATCCGGAGATCGAGAAGATCGTCTTCGCGGAATCCAAGGGCTTTGTAACCGCTCCCATCCAGGTGCCGAACGGGTTCCTGATTTTGCGTATCGCCGACAAAGTCTCGCCGGGCTTGCAGCCCCTCCCGGTCGTGGAGAACGAGATCATGAACCGCCTTTACGGGCCGCGCTTCCAACCCGCCATTCGCACCTACCTGACCAAGCTGCGCACCGAGGCGTTCCTGGAAATTCGCGAAGGATTCCACGATAGTGGCGAGGTCCCGGGCAAGGATACTTCCTGGAAGGACCCCGCCGAATTGAAGCCGGAGACGATTTCGAAGGAAGAAGTAGCCCAGCAGACCCGCCGCAAGCGGCTCCTTTGGGTGATCCCGATTCCAGGAACCTCCACGACGTCCGAATCCAAGAGCAGCAATTAGAGGAAATGACTACCCTGCGGTGGACCGCACCATTCCGCTCATGAAAACTTTCGTCAAAGACCTGCAGCCGAACCAGATTGCACGCAGTAATTTCCTGGTTCAGAACAAAGATGTCCGCCAGAAAAAGAGCGGAGAGCCGTTTCTCTCGCTCACGATCGGGGATAAGAGCGGCGATATCGACGCCAAGATGTGGGACAACGTCGCCGATGTCGTCGACTTATTTGGTGTTGGCGATTTCGTGCGGGTGAAAGGGGTGATGAGCCTCTACAATGGCCGCCCTCAGTTCACGATCCATTCGCTGGAGCGGATCGACGAACGCGACGTTCACCTGCCCGATTTTTTTGCCGCTTCCGCGCGGGATCCCGAGGAGATGTTCGCGGAACTGAAGGGCATCGTCGACGCAATGCAGGATCCGCATCTGAAGGCTCTGCTGCTCGCGTTCTTCAACGATCCATCGATTCGCGAACGGTACAAGAAAGCGCCCGCCGCCAAGCAGATTCATCATGCATTTCTCGGCGGCCTGATCGAACACGTGTTGTCGCTCTGTACGCTCGCAAAAACGGTGGGGCCTCACTACCCGGTCGTAAACCTGGATCTGCTTCTCACGGGCATCATCCTCCACGACATCGGAAAGATCGAGGAACTCACCTACGAACGTTCGCTCGGCTACTCCGACGTGGGTCAGTTATTGGGCCATATCGCGATCGGGGTACGCTTCTTGCATGACAAGCTGCGGGAGGTTCCGGATTTTCCAGCGGGCCTCGCGGTGCTTGTGGAGCACATGATTTTGAGCCACCACGGGAAGTTGGAGTTTGGTTCTCCGAAAGTTCCCATGTTCCCCGAAGCCCTGCTGCTTTCCTACCTGGACGACCTGGATTCCAAGATGGAATGCATGCGCGCGCAACTCGAGCGCGATGACCGGACCGAGGGAAGCTTCTCCGCGTACAATTACGCCATGGAGCGGACCTTCCTGAAGAAAGACCTGTTTCTCGATGGCCCGCGAATCGTGGAGGAAGCGCCGCCCGAAGCCGTTCCCGTGGAGAGTTCCGGGCGAAGTAATCCGGTGGCGGTGAAGCGCCCGAACGCCCCCTCCACGCGCCGAACGGAGAGTTCGTTCCCCAGCAATTCCCTGTTTGGCGATAAACTCCTGGGTGCACTCGGAGACGAATCGTAAACGATCGACGGCAGGATTCCCTTCGCGGCAACCCAACACCGCATCGGAAGCAACAACGCATGGCACAGGGCATTGCAAAGGGTGGTGGCGCCGGGGCGGGCGAAATTCCCCCTCCCCTGGAACTGGCGTGCCTCACCGTGCTTTGGAAGCGGGGCGAGGCGGACGTCGGGGAAGTGCGGGAGGCGATGCACGAATCCCGCCCGCTAGCCTACACGACAGTGATGACGGTCCTCGAGCGGCTGGCCGCGAAAGGCATGGTCACCCGCCAAAAATCGGGCCGTTCCTTCCGCTACGCTCCCGCGCGGAAGCGTGAGGAGATGCGGGCGCTCGCCGTCGCGCAACTCGTCGACCAGTTCTTTGACGGCTCCCTTGCGGAGTTTAGCCGCTATCTCCGCACGATGTCTCTTGGCAGCGGCACTCTCTTAGCCGCGGAATCCGGTCTGGAAGAAGTCTCCATTCCCTCACGCGAACCCGCGGACGCGCCCCCACTCCCGCCGGCGAGCCCGGTCTCCACACTGGATGAAACCTTGCTCTAGAGATATCAC
>JADYZL010000475.1 GCA_020853155.1 Bryobacterales bacterium | reverse complement strand
TTCGGCCCTTCTCTACTGAACGCCAAAGCAGGCGCCTTCGCGGAGACGATGAACGATCTTGTCTACATTCACCGCTTTGACCGCGATACGCTGGCGATTTCCCGCAACCGCGTTGGGGGGCACTTGGGGCGTTGGCAGGGGCTGGGCGGTCTCTACGCACAGGTCTTTCTGAACCTCAATTTGAACACGGATTTCAAGCGCCAGGCATGGGCGAATTTCGTCGAAGCCGGGCCGGGCGTGCGGCTGCGCTGGGCCTGGATGCCCCCCTCGGTATCCTTCACATTCAACTACCTGCGCGGGCATCACACCATCCGTCGCATCGACGACCGCCCGAACACATATAACGACTTCCAGGCGGGGTTCTGGTATGCCGTCACGCGCTAGCGTCCGGGCATCCCGGCTCCTGGGAATTCTGTTGCTCTGCGCGAGCCTCGTACGGGCGGCGGGCACGCAGTTCAGCTATGCCGCGAACTGCGATTCCCCCGGCTGGGCCGCCGTCTTCGAGACCTTCTCCCTCGCACGCGTGGACACGCCCGATGCGGATATCCGCGTGCTCTGCGGCACGGCCTCTGAAAGCCGCGCTGGCGTAGACGCCTGGCTCGCGGAGAACCGCATCCTCATCGTCGAGGGTGGGCATCCTCTCGCCCGCTCCTTCGGCTTCGTCCCCTCCGGCGCGCCCGCCCTGCCCGTGCGCAACGTGAAGGACCGTCTCGCGGAAGAACTGCTCATTGTCTGGGAAAAGCCGGTTGAAATCACCCCAACTCGCATGCCTCCGGGCGCGCGCGTCTTGATGGAAGAGCGCTGGAGCGGCGTGCCTCTCGTCGCCATGCTGCCGCTCCCACGCGGCGCGCTCCTTTGGGTGGCCGTGGGGCCGGGCGAGCGCGGCTTTGACCGCTTTCCGCTCCTCGCGAATGCCCTCGCGGAGGCGGGCTTCCACGCCCCCTTCCGCTCCCGAAATCTCTGGGCGTTCTTTGACTCCGCCTACCGGCAGCGCGTGGATCTCGATTACCTCGCCGCCCGCTGGGAGCGCTTCGGCATCGCCGGGCTGCACGTCTCGGCATGGCAGCATTGGGAGCCGGACCCCGCGAAAGACGCCTGGCTTCGGAGGCTGATTGAGGCCTGCCACCGGCGCGGCATCCTCGTCTACGCCTGGATGGAGTTCCCCCACGTGAGTGAGCGGTTTTGGGAAGAGCATCCGGAGTGCCGCGAGCAGACGGCGCTCTTGCAGGATGCTCAACTCGATTGGCGCAAACTGATCGACCTCGGCAACCCGGCTTGCAGCGCCATCGTGAAGCAAGGCGCGGCCTCGCTCCTGAACCGCTTCTCCTGGGACGGTGTGAATCTGGCGGAGATCTATTTTGAATCCCTCGAAGGGGCGCAGAACCCCGCGCGCTTCACGCCCATGAGCGCGTCCACGCGAAAAGCATTCGCGGAGGAAGCGGGTCTTGATCCTGCAGATCTGTTCAACCCCGCGTCACAACTCCATCTGGCCCGCAACGCAACCGGCCTCGCGCGGTTCCTCGCATGGAGGCGCAAGCGCATTGGCGAACTTCACGAAGAGTGGCTTCGTTTCGTCGAGAGTTTGCGGGGCCCGGCTGGGGAACGGCACGTGGTGGTCACGCAAATCGATGACCAATTCGACGGTTCCATCCGCGAGAACCTCGGGGCGGATTCGCGCGCAATCCTTTCGCTGATGTACCAGCACCCGTTCACATTCCTCGTCGAAGACCCGGCAACGATCTGGCATCTTGGCCCCGCGCGCTATACGGAGATCGCCCGCGCCTATGCCAAGACGACCCCCTTTCCGGAACGCCTCGCCGTCGACATCAACATCTTCCCGCGCTACCAGGACGTCTACCCCACCAAGCGCCAGACCGGCATCGAACTCTACCGTCTGGTGCATGCCGCCGCCCGCGCTTTCCCGCGTGTCGCGCTCTATTTTGAGCATGTGCTGGCTACGGAGGACTTGCCGTTCCTGGCAGCGGCCGCCCTTCCCGAAGTGAAGGCTCACCGCACGGGAGCGAAAGTGACAGTGGAGAGCGCTGGGCCAGTGGGCATTGCCTGGAGCGGCCCCGTGCTCGTGAACGGGAACCCCTGGGCGGCACGCGACGAGGAAACGGTGTGGCTGCCCCAGGGCAGGCATTCTCTCGAACGCGGCACGGAAGACCCACCACTGCTGCTGCGCCATCTCAGCGGGGAACTGCGCCAATTGCAGAGCGCCGGAAACCGGATGTCTTTCCACTATCGCGGCGAGGCCCGCACGATCGCCACCTTTAACCAGGCGCCGGAAAAACTGTGGATCGACGATGAGCAGATTGCCGCGCCCGTCTACGAAGCCGCCCAAGGTTACTACGTGATGCTGCCCGCCGGAGAGCATCTCGTTACCGTGGAAGCCGCCCGCGCCACGCCGCCTACCGAGTAATATGCAGCGGCTGGGATACCATCAAGAGAATGCGGCTCTTCGCTTGGTTGGCCCTTCTATTGCTCATCGCGCTCCCGGCAATTGGCCAACCGGAGACGGCCGCGTCCGCCGCCGTGGATTCGTCCGCGGACCTCGATCTCGATACCCTGCCCGATGCGTTTGAACAGGCCCTGCTCGAGCGCTTTCTCCCTCGCTTTTTCGTGAGCCGGAATGAATGTGCGGAGTTGCCCGCCGAGTTTGCCCCGAATGAGCCGGACCCGCGTGCGACGGCCGCCAACGGCACGATCTATGGCCAGGCCTTCCCGGTCTCCGGCGCGGATGGAACGCGGATCGAACTGCATTACTTCCACCTCTGGGCGGCGGATTGCGGGCGGTGGGGGCATCCGCTCGACGCGGAGCATGTTTCCGCGCTGCTAGCCGCCACGCAAGGCGATGTTTCCCCGTCGGCAACACCCATGGAAGGGTGGCGCGCTCTCTATTGGTATGCCGCCGCGCATGAAGATACGGTCTGCGATGTCAGCCACGGGGCGCACGCCCAGGCATTGGACGCGGAATCACGTGGCGCGAAAGTCTGGATCTCCAGGGCAAAGCATGCCTCCTATCTTTCGCATGAACGCTGTAAGTTCGGCTGCGGTGGCGATGAATGCAAGAAGCCCAAGGAAATTGTTGTGCCGCGCGTGATCAATCTCGGCGAGAAGGGCTATCCGCTCAACGGTGCGAGGTTCGCCGCTTCCAGCCGTTGGCCGTTGGAGCAGAAGCTAGGCAGCGACTTCAACGCGGCGGTCCGCCAACAACTGGCCGGGGCGTCGCCCAAGAAAATCGTGGCGGTGAATTCCGCTCTGCCGCCCGTACGCGCCACCATTCTCGCGGGAGAAGAGATCCTCAGCGGCGCGGGCACCGGCAAACGCCACACGGACGAGGCGCTCAAGACCGGAACGGGCGCGACCGGCAACGCGCTGAAGACCGGCCACGAGGCCACTTCCGGTGCGCTGAAAACCAGCCAGGAGGCTACGGGGAGTGCGTTGGGCCGGGCGTTCCGGGCGACAAAGCGATTCCTGACGGGCAGGGAATCCCCGCCCGCTTCGACGAGGGCGGAGGTGTCCGCCGAGGGCGCGAATGGGACCCCTGCGCCCGCCTCCCCTTAAGGCGCTCCGGCGCGGCTCTCCCTATTCTCGCGGACGTTCGTCCACCACTGTATCGGAGAACGTGACCACTGGGAAAACCTCCGGAATGTGCGAATCGTAATGGCCGTGACGGTTCCATGCCCAGCCCGCGCCGGGGTCAAGCACTTCCCCCTGCCGCCCGATCGTTTGAAAGCGGGAGCAATCGATGCGCCATTCATCCCCCGCGCGCGGCGGCAGAGAGCGGCCATCGGCCAAGTCGCGAAGGCTCTGCCAGGGAATGGCGATCTCCGCGCTCCACCCTCGGTCCACATCGTCGCGCTTATTGAGCGTGCCATCCACGTGGATGGCGTGGCGCAGGCCGGGGCAATCCCAATCGAGAAAGCCCCAGCGCTCTCCGCGCGGATGCACATGGCCGCCCACACCGTCGAGAACCAGCGTGCGCTGCGTTTCCGGGTCGAACTCGGGCCTGCCCCAGAATCGCCCGTCCGGGTGATGGGCGTCTTTCCAAATCCAGAACACTTCGTAGATCACGTTCCGGGCGCTGATCTCGAATTCGTAGTAGGCATCCTTCCCCGCTATGAAGAGCTCCAGGTCGTTCTCTTCATAGACCTTGCTATCTCGCTCCGTGAAGGTGCCCCACACGTCGGTCTCCTCGGCGGAATAACCCACGTAGAGGTACGTATCGTCCCAGAGCAGCCGCACCCGCGTGTCGAACCACGCGGGCTCTCCCGTCACGATATCGACGAACGCATTCGATCGAGGAGCGGCTTGCCATGCCGCTTCCTCCAGCTTGCCATCGATGGTGAGTGCCTCCCGCGTACGGTAGCAAGTGTAGCGGGCCACATCTTTCAGAAACGCCATTGCCGGAACCAAGTCCTCTCAATCCTCAAAAGTTTCAGGATAAACGCACTGCGGGCGTTCCGCCTAATGCGAAGCCCGGCCACCGGCGCTCAGGTCCAGTACGCGACACTCAAAAAATGTCTATCGCACAATGCACTTCTGGATCACAATGGGGAGATCTTTGAGCGAGTGAAGGGGCAGACGGTATGGATGATTCCGTGGAGCGCTCGTTAGAGGAACTGCGGGCAG